>CAYUTR010000037.1:0-21227 GCA_964447465.1 uncultured Chryseobacterium sp. | reverse complement strand
ATGCGGCTGTTACAAGTATCCGCCGGGAGAAACCTCAACTGGTTTTTCTGGATGTAGAAATGCCGTTCAACAACGGATTCGTGTTGTTCGATAGAATTACGAACCCGGATTTCAAAGTCATATTCACAACGGCGTATGACCAGTATGCGATTCAGGCAATCAAATTCAGTGCTCTTGATTACCTGTTGAAGCCGATTGATGTTGACGATCTGAAAAGTGCTGTTCAGCGATTCAGTGATACCAAATCCCAGGCCAACGGTCAGGAATTGAATCTGCAATTACTGATGTCGGCCCTGAATCTCAAAAACAAATCAGCAAAAATTGCGGTTCCGACTTTCGACGGGCTTCAGATGATTCTGGTGGAAGATATCGTGAAATGTACGGCTGATGAAAGTTACACGCACATTACTTTATTAAACGGAACAAAACTGGTGGTAAGCCGGATTCTTAAGGAGTTTGAAGATTTATTGTCTGATTACAACTTCCTACGCATTCACAATTCGTCGTTGATCAATCTCACGCACGTAAAGAAGTATGTAAAAGGAGAAGGTGGTTACGTGGTGATGGTGAACGATGAGTCAGTTGAAGTCTCACGACGTAAGAAGAATGAACTGCTGCAAAAGTTGTCGCTCGTTCAATTGTAATCGCGTTTATTAATTCGTTCCGCCATCTATTCAGAATTTTCCGCCATCTATTGATCGGCACTTCTGATCGGCGTTCATGGTTTGTTGTTTTGTGGCAAATAAAAAAACAAACCATGAAAAAACTCATCACGGGATTCGTGTCCCTCTTAGCGATTATCGCTATAAGCCCAACCCAACTCAACGCACAAGGTTGCCCGAATATGGTGAACCTTGTAGCAAACCCTGACTTTAGCCTTGGCAATACCGGGTTTGGAAGCGCTATTCCTTTTAACCCTACACTGTGCGCAACGAATGCGTATATCGTGGCACCAAACTTTACAAATAAATGTGGAGGATGGACACCCGGCACTGACAATACCACCGGAACCGGCAATTTTCTTATTGTCGACGGACCTGTTGCAGGTGGTGGACCTATCAATGTTTGGACACAGGTTGTAACTGTATGTCCCAACACAGCCTATACATTCTCTTATTGGGGACGTAACCAATACGCCGCAAATGGATTTCCTATAAGTTTTAACGCCAATGGTGCGGTTTCTACACCAGCCAATCTTCCAAACGGAGCGTGGGGTCAATTTGTGTGGATCTGGAATTCTGGCCCCACGCCTCCGCCAACAATTACAATCGCTTTGACTATCCCAAACGGTAATGCATGGCGCGATTTCGGCATCGACGATATTTTCTTCGGCTATTGCGATAACCTTGGCCTTACACATCCAACCACAATCTGCAACGGTTCGTGTGTTGTATTAAACGCAACCGGTGCAGTGAACTATACCTGGAGCACAGGAGCAACAGGATCGTCTATTATTGTTTGTCCGACTTCCACAACGGTCTATTCTGTAACCGGAACTGATGCTGCAGGATGCCTCACATTCGGACCGCTTTCAACAACAATCACTGTCCTTCCATCACCAACCGTAACTGCAACGGCGACACCGGCAACATTAACTCCACCCACTTATACTACAAGTAATCTTTTAGCGACCGCTTCAGGCGGATCTGGGATTACGTACCTGTGGAGTCCCGCTTCTACATTGAACAGTGCGACCGCTCCGAATCCTGTAGCAACACCAACCACGACCACTGTATATACTGTTACTGCAACAAACTCAGTTGGATGTTCTTCATCCGCGACTGTTCAGGTCACCGTAAACCCACAAAGTCTTTGTACCCTTCCATATAACTATACAATTCCTGCAGGCTCTTCTGCAAGTACCTTCTTTCCTTCCATGAGTGGAGTAACCGGACAGAACATTCACATCTTCGGCGTGTTCACCGTAGATGTTCCTTTCAACTTCGGAGGATGTAACATCGTGATGGAACCGAATTCGCGTATTGAAGTCACAAGTGGTGTATTGCTGTTGATCACAAACAACACGCACATTTTTGCATGTGATAGCATGTGGAATGGTATCAATCTTCAGGCCGGTTCAACCGCACAGATCATGAATGCTTCAATTATTGAAGATGCAGTGGCGGCCGTGACGATCAACCAAGGTTCAACCGCTGTCATTGACCGTTGCGTTTTCAATAGAAACTATACTGCGGTTAAATTAACGGCGAATACAAGCGTAGTATCGCCGCTGAACATGACGAACTGTATGGTGACTTGTCGAGATCTTGGATTGGTGCCAACCGTAAGTCTGAATCCGAATTCAGCAACAGTGTGGAGCGGCCTTGTAGCCGGTACATATCCTGCCATGAATATGAAGTGGCCATTCTTTGCTTACAAATCGATTTACGGAGTACAGGCAACTGACGTTAATCTGTTACAGGTGGGTAACTCAATAGATCCGATGGTTTTTAATGGATTTGAAAATGTAGCGGCTGCCGGAATTCATTGCACGCGCACGAATGCGATTGTGTACAATAATAAATTCAGAAATATCACCTCTGCAATGACTTGCTTCAGTTGCACACCTCTGATCGGAACCGGTGTGTACGGTATTGGTTCAACAACTGCCGTATACGCAATGAAAGTTGGCGGAAATCTCCCTAACGAACCAAATGAATTTTACAACGTGAACACTGGGATTAACATCAACCAGTACACGACGAACGCTGTGCTGACAAATATTCTGTTCAACACTTCCAGCACAACTGCAATGTTCGGTGGTTATGGAAAAATAGGGGTAAGGATATTTCCTGCAAAAGACAATACCATAATTGTCAGCGGTAATACCATTACGAATGCGGCAACCGGAATCCTGGTCAACAGAAACAATCCAACTGCTTCACAAACTGTAACGTTGAAGCTGAACAGTAATTGGATCGTTGCCAATTCTACAGGTTTCTGCAATACCGGAATTTCACTTACTGATCCGGTGAGTGGAGTTACGTTGACTTCAACAGTTTCAGAAATTAATTTTAATACCATTGTTGAAGCATTCACGGGTATCAGTCTTTTGAACGTAAAGACAAAAAACATTGTTTATTACAACAGTTGCTTAACACGATATGCGGCATCAGGCAGTATCAACGGAATCAAACTGTCGAATACGATGTACACAGATATTCTTCGGAACCACACAAAGTCAACTGTGGCGGGAACGAACATGACTGCTTATGGTATATTCCTCTTGAACAGTCCGTCGAACACGGTGCGTTGCAATACAATTGAAGATGCAACGCGAAGTCTGGTTTTCAGCGGAAACTGTCTCAATACACACGCATACACGCAGAACACAATGCGTCGTGCAGTAGATGGAATTGTATTGTTGACAAGCGCAACCGTGATTGGAACGCAGGGAACTACCTCTGTGCCGAGTAATAATTATTGGGATATGACTTTCGCGATGACTAACCAGATTTGGGCAGCAGCAGGATCAAGTGTCAATCTCATTGTGACCATTGGTGGCCCTCCAGTCGCTGTAACTCAACCGACAATTTGGTCGGGTGCAGTAACAATTACGACTACTGTGTCGACAGTTGCGGCATGCGGTTCCGTTCCCGCGCGTCTGGCTGATCCGGAAACTGAAACAGAATCAACGGAATCTGCAATCGCACCACTCGTTGTTTACCCTAACCCAAACAATGGGCAGTTTACAGTTAATGCAGATGTACAAGGCGTGAAAGACGTAATGGTCTACGATATGAACGGTCGCCTCGTGTTCTCACAAATGCAAACGACAGATGTAAATATTGCGGTTGACATTTCCGGAGAAGCGGAGGGATTGTATCTCGTGAAAGTGATTTCAGGAAGTGAAGTGCAGACCGCGAGAGTCAGCAACCAATAGCGTTTAACTAACTATCGCTGTACCAACCCCGAAAGACGAGCTTCCGGGGTTGGTTACGTTTCATAGGCTCTCCGCGTATTTCCGGAACCCGCCACCTATTCCCGAATTACTGCCGACTATTGGTTGCGCATAGATAAGGCATCTGGTGGTTTGTTTTTTTGTGGAAAATCAAGACAAACCATGAGAAAATTCATTCTTCTATCGCTGACAATTCTATGCACGATTGCCGTCCAGGCACAATCAAGGTATTTGTGGACAGGTGCATCTCCCTTAAACAACAACTGGAAAAATTCAGGAAACTGGACGCTCGTTGATGGAGCCGGAGTTTACCAGGGATATCCAATCGGGATCAACACCATTGCATTGTTCGGTTCATCCGCATTTGCTGCTTCAGGCCCAAATGTTAACTGCACAATTGATGGAAATTATCTTCCGACCGGAGCGCTGTACGTCGGTGGAATCGAAGTAAACGATTACACGGGAACGATTACACAGGGAATCAACAACCGACTTGTGATCAGCGACTGTCCCGGGTTGAATGGGTGCCCTTACAACTCAGTTTACAAAGCAGTATTCAATTTTGGCACCGGTGGAAAATTCATCGGGTCGACTACAGTGAATGTTGCAGGTTCGCTCAACTACCAGGATAATTATACGATCGGAGTAGGTGTTGAAATGTACATTACCGGTGGGGAGTTTTACGCGCCACGAAAAATGCTCATGGAAAATAATCTCACAATTACTCCAGGATGTTTTTTTGGTGCGGGTTATGATCTAAGCGGTGGCGTTGTAACGTTTTATCCGCGTCCGGGTTCAATCCCAGGTATTACTTACACTATTGATGCAGGATTAAGCAGCTTTCATGATCTCCAGATTTATTCAGGCAAACCATGTGATTTCAATGGCGGAAACGTAACCGTTGCGAATAATCTCATTACTTCCGGCGCAGGAGGATACCTTAAGATGAACAATGGACAGTTGCACATTAAGAGAGACATCATCATCAACTGTACTGACTATTCAACTTATTCGTTGGGCGTTGCACACGATCCGGGCGGGACTGCAATGCTGTATCTCGACGGAGCAGTTCAGCAAAATATTCTCAAGAATCCGGCAACCGCAACAGCAACCAGCGGTCCACTCGGTAATCTTACAATCGATAACAGCAACGGAGTTTTGATTTCTGAAAGAGTGAACATTGCCAGGTCGCTGACGTTCGTGAATGGCATCATCAGTGCGCAAACTCCGGGGTCGCCGAATGACATGCTTGTATTCGACAATGTTGCAGTGGTTTCCGGGGCAAGCGATCTCAGTTATTGCGAAGCGCCTGTACGAAAACATATGTACAGTTTACCGGCAGTCTCTTTTGAATTTCCTGTTGGCAAGAACGGTGAATATCATCCGGCAATTATTTCTGCACCAACCGGTGGCACAACCGGGTACGGAACTACGAATCCAAACAACTACACGCAATTCACAGTTGAGTACTTCGATACACCAACGCCGGATCCGTTGAGTGTGAGCGCAACAACATACGCGGTTCACGATTGCCAGTATTGGTCAATAGAGCGTAACAACAAACCTACATCGAATGCAAAAGTCAGTCTGACGTGGAACAGTAATACGTGTCAGTCTCCGGCATACTTCGCGTCATCAGCTGATCTGCGTGTTGCGCAGTATGATGGAAGTGTTTGGCAGAATCGTGGTGTGAACGGAGCAGTAGGTACATATGCATACGGTTCAAAAATTCAGGAAGCAACCGGCGCGCCCGTTACGCAATTTCTCACCGGCGCTCCAACGTATTTTACTTTTTGTCATGCAACTCCGTATGCACCAACACCACTCACATTAACTACTACGTGGACTGAACCAACGTGCAATCCCGGAACCGATGGTACTGCAACTGTAAATGTTGCAGGGGCAATCGGAACAATTACATACTCGTGGAGTCCAGGTGGACAAACAACACCAACTGCAACCGGACTTGCAATGGGAACTTACACCGTAACTGTTACTACAACCGGTGGACAATCGGGCACTGCGACAGTGAATATCAATACGTCAACATATTCAAGTGTTTCGCTTTCGTCTGGTACTGTGTACTGCGGAACTTCACTTCCAATTCTGCTTAATCTCGGAACGCCTGCCGGTGGAACTTATTCAGGCGGTCCTTACGTTTCGTATTATGGAGGAACAGATTACTACTTCGATCCGCAAGTATCAGGACCTGGAGTATTTCCGGTTACATACACGGATGGATTCGGATGTGGCTATACTGCAACTGAAAACATACAAGTTGATCCGGGTCCTGCTCGTCCATTTGGTTGGGAATGGGCAAATGGTCCAACCATCAGTGATGTATCAAGAGCGAATGATGTAGTTTATCACGCGGCGTGGGATTTCATTTACGTTGTGGGCGGTTTTTCCGGAACGGTCGATTTCGGAGGTGTAACACTGACCAGTGCAGGTGGAGAAGATGTTTATGTTGCATGTTACCTCGCATCGGATGGCTCACTGAACTGGGCACAACGATATGGCGGCGCCGGTGATGACCTTGGAACAGGAATTACATTCACCGGAAGCACAATCGGTATTGTTGGTCACTTTACAGGCACCACTACTTTCGGATCATTCTCCGCCACAAGCGCCGGCAGTCGTGATGGGTTTCTCTGCAGCCTGGATCTTACAGGAATGCCAATGAGTTTTCTTTCGATTGGTTATGCTGCGGATGACCAGGTAAACGCGATTACCAACGATGGAACATACTTTTACATTGTCGGATACAATAATTTTACCGGAAGCAGCACAACCATTTCTTTCGGCGGCAGTGTAACGATTACCGATTTATACGGACAGGCATTTCTTGCAAAGTATACACTCGGTGGAAGCTGTCAGTGGGCGACGAACGGAAGTACTGATTGGCAGAAGTCAAACGTTATTGATATCAACATCACCGGAAATATTACTGTAGGTGGTTATATGACGTGGAGTGGACACGGTTATCTTGAAACCTACACGCCTGCCGGTGTGCTTCTGAAGTTCAATTATTTTGAAGCTTATCCAACCGGTTCGTACGACAACATTGGTGTGCTGGGTGGCATTGGTCACGATGCAGCAGGTAATATTTACATCACAGGAGCCTATTCCGATTATTCGTATGGAGCGAGCACAGCCACGTTTAATACCACTGCTCTGTCTTCAGGTTCATTTGCACCGATTACTGCAGGAGTTACACTCAACGGAGTCAAGAACGAAATATATGATGCGGTTTATTCCCCAGATCTCGATCTGATCAACGTCGTTAACATCGGAGCTAATTCCGGAGACTTTCCGCATTGTGATATCGAAGTGGACGCTGCAGGAAACCAGTACATCACAGGAACATTTGTAGGAACCATTTCGAATCTCTGTTACAGCATCAGCAGTTTCGGCTACGACGATATTTTCGTAATGAAAGTAGACAACATGGGAGTTTTTCAGTGGGCACAGAAGCCTGATGGTGGTTATTTTGAATTCAATCCATCACTGGAAATGGATCCTTCCGGTAATCTGTATCTCTGCGGAAATATTGCTGCGGGGCCTGTTACGTTCGGTGCATTCAGCGTGAACGCCGGAGCAACAAATGCATTCCAGGCAAAGCTTACACCGGGGGGAACTTCTGTTTATCGTGTTGAAGGGGAAGCCAATGATAATGCGACGACTCAATCAGATGAACTCGTTGTTTACCCTAACCCAAACAACGGACAGTTCAACATCAGCGTTGCTGAAGGTGTGAAAGACGTAATGGTCTACGACATGAACGGCCGCCTTGTATTCTCGCAAATGCAGACTGCTGACATAAACATTGCAGTCGACATTTCCGGCGAAGCGAAAGGACTGTATCTCGTGAAAGTTGTGACGGCTGAGAATGTGCAGACGGCGAAAATCAGTAATCAGTAAAATATAAATGCAAAATCAAAGATCCCGGCGTGAGTAATCATGCCGGGATTTTTGTGTGCTATAAAAATGCGTCGATAGAATTTGAAGCGTTGAATGTGGTGGTGCCGAACGAGTTTAAGGGGTAGTGTTGAAATAAAAAAGCGCGAACCTTCGTCCACGCTTCTTTTTTTACTCCCGTCTCCGGTATGTCGACTTCTCGACTACGCTCGAAGTGACAAACTATTCAAACGCATTCAACCCCGTCACATCCATCCCCGTAATCAACAGGTGAATGTCGTGCGTGCCTTCGTAAGTCACAACAGATTCTAAGTTCATCATGTGACGCATGATCGGGTATTCACCCGTGATGCCCATGCCACCTAACATCTGACGTGCGTTGCGTGCAACAGTAAGCGCCATGTCGACGTTGTTACGTTTTGCCATGGAAATTTGCGCTGGCGTTGCGCGATTTTCGTTTTTCAGAACACCGAGTCTCCAGCACAGCAATTGCGCTTTGGTGATTTCAGTAATCATCTCAGCAAGTTTCTTTTGCTGCAATTGGAATCCACCGATCGGACGACCGAACTGAATGCGCTCTTTCGAATAACGCAATGCAGTGTCGTAGCAATCCATCGCGGCACCAAGAGCGCCCCATGAAATTCCGTAACGTGCAGAGTTCAGACAACCGAGTGGACCTTTCAATCCTTTGATCGTCGGAAAAATATTTTCTTTCGGAACTTTTACGTTGTCGAAAACTAGTTCACCGGTTGCAGATGCACGCAGCGACCATTTGCCATGTGTTTCAGGAGTAGTGAATCCTTCCATTCCACGTTCAACAATAAGTCCGCGAATTACACCTTCATCATCTTTCGCCCAAACAACTGCAATGTCTGCGAATGGTGAATTCGAAATCCACATCTTCGCGCCGTTCAAAAGAACGTGATCGCCCTTGTCTTTATAGTTCGTGAGCATTCCCGCAGGATTCGATCCATGATCGGGTTCAGTCAAACCGAAACATCCGATCAGATCTCCAGTCGCAAGCTTCGGCAAATATTTTTTCTTCTGCTCTTCAGAACCGTACGCGTAAATCGGATACATCACGAGCGAACTCTGCACAGACGCAGTAGAACGTATTCCTGAATCGCCTCGCTCCAATTCCTGCATGATGAGTCCGTAGGAAATCTGATCGAGACCAGGTCCTCCGTATTCAACGGGAATGTATGGTCCAAACCCACCAATTTCTCCGAGACCTTTGATGATCTGTTTCGGGAACTCTGCTCTTTGAGCGTAGTCCTCGATGATCGGAGAAATTTCTTTTTTCACCCAAGCACGCGCTGTGTCGCGAACGAGCTTGTGTTCGTCGGTCAATAATTCATCCAGTAAATAGTAATCGGGAGCCTGGAACTGATCAGTAGCCATAATTATGAGTTGATGTGCGTAATAGTTGAATCTTTCATTCCTGAATTCAATCGGCATATAGGCACATTGGCATATCGGCACATTGGACAGGGGCTGCAAAAATAGGCAAAACATTTACTGTGCGTCAAAAAGGCGCTCAGTCTTGGTCGTTGACAATCAGCATATTACCATCAACTTCTCAACAATGGACGCCGCATTCTGTTTCCGTCCAAAAGACCGGTATATTTGTAAATACACGCAAAAACGATGGGAATTCCCGCCGAACTCTTGCTTTATTGATAGAATGGCAGGAAGATTGCAAAAGAACAAACCAAAGAAACGAACACACCACATGAAAAAGACTATCACACTCCTTGCACTAGTTCTGCTTACGGGCACAGCGGTAATGGCCCAGGCGATTTATCGCGGCTACACGAACAAGATCACATTCTTTTCGCACACTGCGTTGGAAGACATCAGCGCTACTGATACAGTAGCAACTATGCTGCTTAATACAAAGGATAATAAAATTATCGCAAGCGTAGATGTTCGCGGTTTCCACTTTGCAAATCCACTCATGGAAGAACACTTCAATGAGAATTACATGGAGACGAACAAAGAAGGCGCGAAAGACAAAAACGGTAAGGCAACTTATCCGAACCGTATGGCGACTTTCAATGGTAAGATCAATGAAGTCATTGATTACACTAAAGACGGCACTCACCAGGTAACAATGACAGGAGATCTTACCATTCACAGCGTGAAAAAACCACGTACGCTGAATGCAACGCTTGTTATCAAAGGCGGAAAGATCACAGTCGATTGCAAGTTCAACGTATTGCTCGTCGATCACAACATCACTGTTCCTACAGCGGTAGGACAGAAGATTGCAGAGAGCATTGAAGTGACTATGCACACGGAGATGTCTACGCCGAAAGCTAAATAGTTCGGAGATGGGAGACGGGAGTAAAATCGCGTCGTCCATCTACACAATACCATAGAAAAGGTTGATCGTAAGATCGACCTTTTTTTATGTACACTCCCGTCTCCGATCTCCCATCTCCAAACTCGCGCGTATCTTTGGCTTATGCAGGTAATGGTGATGCTTTCGGAATGTTTACTTCAGGCCTCCCCTGTTGCAGAACATTGGCTCAGCGATAGCGTTTCCGTTTTCCAGCCAAAGCTCGCGCCGGTTCCTGCAGGCGGTACGTGGATTCACGCACTAATGTTCGTGAGTTTCACAATGCTTGTGTTGTTGCGTGTGTTTGATTTCCGTCGCCTTGTTTTGCTGGTGCAGGGATTCGCTCGCGCTTCTTCTGTCGCTCAAACGTATCGTGAAGAATCGGCGCTGACCAGTCGCGTTTCTGTTTTCCTCTTGCTGAATTTTCTGTTGATGGGTGCGCTGTTCACATGGCAAACGCTTGGCGTACTTTTTAGGAGCTATCCGGATCCATCGGCTGTGATGTGGATTGCGCTCGGGATTCTTGCGATATATGTGATCAAGATTATCAGTATACGCATCCTCGGATTCATTTTTGAAATGCGTGAAGCGGCGCAGGAATACATCTACAACATTGTCCTGTTTAACAAAACAATCGGGCTGGTTTTGTTCCCGGTGACGCTTTGTCTGGCTTATGCCCGACAGCTGCCTCCGATGTGGTTAGTAGGCATTGGGCTCTGTATTTGGGGTCTTGTGCTCCTCTACAGATTCGTAAGGCTCTCATGGATAGGCCTCTCCGTACGCGGGGTTTCCTTTTTGTATATAATTCTGTACCTTTGCACCCTCGAAATATTACCCTTTATTGTAATCATTAAAGTGCTGATTCAATTCAATTAGCGTAACCCGGCGAATAGAGTGGCAGCTGCAAAGAACACAGATCTGAAGGTCAAAAGTATATTGGTAACTCAGCCTAAACCTGAGTCTGATAAATCCCCCTACGCCGACCTCCAGAAAAAATATAATCTGAAGATTGACTTCCGGTCATTCATTCATGTAGAGGGTGTACCCGCACAAGACTTCCGTCAGCAACGCGTAAACATTGCCGAGCATAACGCGGTGATTCTTACTTCGCGTAATGCAGTCGATCATTTCTTCCGCATCTGCCAGGAAATGCGTGTAACTGTTCCTGATACGATGAAGTATTTCTGCATCTCGGAATCAACTGCATTCTATCTTCAGAAATATGTGCAGTACCGCAAGCGCAGAATCTTTCACGGTAAGGCTACGATCAACGAACTCATTGACATCATCAAGAAGCACAAAGAGGACAAGTTCCTTTATCCGTGTACTGATGTTCACAAAGAAGATATTCCTGAAATTCTCGACAAGCACAAAATCCAGTACTCGAAAGCGGTAATCTACCGTACCGTGTGCAGCGATCTGAGTGATCTTGCCGAAGTGTTTTACGATGTACTTGTATTCTTCAGTCCTTCCGGAATTACTTCGCTCTACAAGAACTTCCCGAAGTTCAAGCAGAACAAAACACGCATTGCTGCATTCGGACCTTCCACTGCAAAAGCGGTAGAAGAAGCCGGCCTTCGTCTCGACATTCACGCGCCGAAACCGGGAACGCCGTCAATGACAATGGCACTCGAAGAATATATCAAGTCTGCAAATAAGAAATAGTTTCCGCCACGTTGGTGGTGTCAGGATCGTATCCTGACACGGCCTCAATCCCGTGTCAGGATACGATCCTGACACCACAAACAGAACCGTGAACACATTCCGTAAAGCAGAAAAACTCAGTGGACTAAAAGTCTTCGAAGATCTTACGAAGAACGGAACTTCTTTTTTCGTGCATCCGTTCCGTATTACGTGGATGAAAGGCGACTCAGCACAGGAATTTCCCGTGAAGATTGCATTCGGCGTTCCCAAGCGGAATTTCAAATCGGCGGTGAAACGAAACCGTATCAAACGACTTCTTCGCGAAGCTTATCGTTTGCACAAACAGCACTTCTATTCTTCACTCGAATTAAAGAGTGTTAAAATAGTAGTAATGTGCATTTACACAGGGAAGGAAGTGCCCGTTTACGCTGAGGCAGAGGGTAAAATAATTCTATCTTTACGTCGGTTGTTAAACACGATTGATGGAGCAGGTAAGCAGGAGTAAACCCAATGTGGTGAGCAGAATGTTTTCCGGAATAATGATTGGAACGATTCGATTTTACCAATCTGCAATATCACCACACTTAACTCCATCCTGCAGGTATACCCCGAGCTGTTCGCAATACGGAACAGAAGCAATTCAGAAACACGGTCCGCTTAAAGGAGGTTGGTTAGCATTGAAAAGAATTCTCCGGTGTAATCCATGGGGATCACACGGACACGATCCAGTTCCATAAATAAAAAACGCATGAACATTTTTCAGAAATTCAGAAAGGCAGCACGTATCGCTGTTATTCCATTGTGTCTCGCTATTGGAGGCGGAATAGGTTTTGCTGCGGCACCAACCGACGACAATGATGATCACATGTTTGAGATCTCGAAAAACCTCGAGATTTTCGGAACGCTGTTTCAGCAACTGAACAAATTGTATGTCGACGAGCCGCAACCAGGTCAGTTGATGAAAACCGGAATTGACGCGATGCTTGCTTCGCTCGATCCGTACACTGCATTTATTTCTGAAGAAGAGATCGACGACTACCGTATGGAGACACAAGGTCACTACGGTGGAATCGGGTCGCTCGTTCGTCAGGTTGACGGCAACATGGTGATCGCAGAACCATACGAAGGATTTGCAGCACAGAAAGCAGGACTCAAAGCCGGCGATGTTATTCTCGATGTAAACGGAACTAACGTTGAAGGCAAAGGATATGATGTTGTCGGAAAATTGCTCAAAGGCCTTCCGGGAAGTATCGCAAAAATTAAAGTGCAGCGTCCGGGAACAACAGACCCGATAACAATTGATGTTGTTCGTGAAGAAATCGAACAGAAGAATGTTCCGTTCTACACTATGCTCGAAGGCGGTGTAGGATACATCAAGCTTGAAGGATTCATGGACGATGCTGCAAAAGAAGTGAAAGCAGCTTTGCTTGATCTGAAGACGCAGGGTGCAACTTCTATCTGTCTTGACCTGCGTGATAACCCGGGTGGATTGCTTCGCGAAGCAGTTGCGATCGTAAATCTTTTCATCGACCAGAATCAACTCGTTTGCGTAATGCGCGGACGTGTTGCAGAGTGGGACAAACAATATCGCACAACAGAAAAAGCAGTTGACCTTACAATTCCTTTGGTAGTAATGACTTCACCATGGTCAGCATCTGCTTCGGAGATCGTATCTGGTTCGCTTCAGGATCTTGATCGCGCGGTAGTTGTTGGACAGCGTTCTTATGGAAAAGGTCTTGTACAGCAGACAATGGCGTTGGTGTACGGTTCACTTTTCAAAGTAACTGTTGCGAAGTATTACACACCAAGCGGACGTTGCGTACAGTCACTCGATTACTCAGAGCGTAATGCAGACGGAACTGTAAATCGTTTCTCTGATACGTTGATCCGTGAATTCCGCACGAAGAACGGACGCATAGTGTGGGACGGTCTTGGTGTAATTCCTGATGTGGAAATTGCAGAGCGTACGTATTCTGTACTTGCAGATACACTGATGATGAAATCACTCGTGTTCAAGTACGCAACAGAGTATACATTGAAGCACCCAACAATTGCAAAGGCAAGCGATTTCCGTTTGACAGATGCAGAGTACGATGAGTTCGCCGCGTGGGTGAAAACAAAAGACTACACGTACCAGACCAAGGAAGAAACGGATCTTGAAAAATTCAAGAAACATTCTGCAAAATCAGGATCGTGGGCAGTTGTTTCTGCTGAGCACGACGCGTTGACCAAGAAAATCCAGGCCGCAAAACTTGACGATTTCACAGAATTCAAATTCGAGATCAGAACATTGCTCGAATCAGAAATCTCATCGCGTTATTACTACCAGAAAGGGCGCGTTGGAGCAGCATTGAAAGACGATCCGGATCTGAAGGAAGCAACTGCCATCCTCAAGGATGTGAAGCGTTGGAAGTCAATACTTACCACTGTGGTGCAGAAAGAAAAGCCGAAGCAGCGCGTGGACATGGAGGAGCACTAAAGTGCAGATGGGAGTCGGGAGATAGGAGACGGGAGTGAAAAAACATACGGCGCGAATTTATTCGCGCCTTTTTTCTTCTCCAAAACGAAGCAGACTTGATAACCGTCGGGCTTTAGCCCACGGATTAACAGCTAACTCCCGTCTCCCATCTCCCGACTCCCATCTTTTTTCACTAGGCACGCAATGTTTTCCCTCTCCCCGCGTTACGCGAAATTCCGCAAATGCCTGCCTATTTTCGTTCCGCACACCTTTACATGAACTTCACATTCGGGGAAAAGTATCACCGCTGGTTCTATTTCATAGGACTACTCAGCATCGCTGCCGGACTTTCTATATCCAAAGTTCTGATCAGTCTTGGCACCATGCTGATTGGTTTGAACTGGATTCTTGAAGGAGGCTTCGCAGCAAAATGGCGTTTGCTTCTTGCACGGAAATCGGTGTTCATTCTCATTTCCATTTTTGTGTTGCACTTGCCGTCGCTGCTGTGGACCTCCGATTTCGACGAAGGGCTTAAAGACATCCGCATCAAGCTTCCGCTGTTCATCATTCCGCTCATTGTAGGAACTTCATCTGCGCTCACACGTAAACATTTCGAAGCACTGCTTATTGTTTTTGGAATCGGAGTACTCATCGCAAGTTTCAGAACGTATCTAATTGTGAAAGGCGTCATTCACAAAGAGTTTGAAGACATACGGCAGGCATCCGATCTTGTACCGCTGATCCGGTTAGCACTTTTCTCTGCACTTACCATCATGTTCTGCGGACGTTGGTTCATGCGCAGCAAACACATCGCTATTCGCGCAGGATGTATCCTTGTTTCCGTGTGGTTATTGTACTTCATGATTTTCATGCAGTCGCTCACCGGACTTGTTGTGTTGCTTGCGTCTACAGTTCTCATTGCAGTAATCATGGCCGCGCTGAACCGAAAATGGAAAATTCTTGTTGGAATTCTCGGAATGATTGCGGTTGTGCTCAGCGTCGCAGGATTTTATGTTGCGCGTGCGTACAACGATTTCTTCGCGTTCCGCGGAAATGAAGTTCCGACACTGTATGTCAAGTCTGCAACCGGAGAACATTACTTCCAGCAGCTCGATGTACCGATGTATGAGAACGGAAACAAAGTGATGGTCAATCTCTGCTGGATAGACATGCACAGAGAATGGGAGAAGAGAAGCAAGGTTCCGTTCTATGGCGGCCAGGATCTCAAAGGAAATTATGTGCGCACAACATTGCCGCGTTACATGGCCTCACGCGGATTGCTGAAAGATTCTGCAGGAATGGCACAGCTCAGTGACGAAGAGATTCGCGCTGTTGAAGCCGGTTGCACAAACTACAAGGATGCAGAACGGAATCCCCTGGAGATTCGTGCGTACCAGGTGTTCTGGGAAATTTATCATTACTCAGCCGGTGGAAATCCAAGCGGAAGTTCTATTACGATGCGCTTCGTTGTAAACGACGCGGCAATGAATGCAATCGGAAAGCATCCGTGGATCGGCACTGGTGTGGGCAGTCAGAAAAAAACGTACGATGAGTACTACACCCAAAATGGTACGATGCTCGATGAAAAATGGCAGTGGCTGCATGCACACAACCAGTTTCTTTCATTGGCAGTGACATTGGGAATTCCGGTAGCGTTGTATTTTATTTTCTCGCTGTGGTGGCCTGCACGTAACATGCGGCGCTGGAGAAGTTATCTCTATCTCGCGTTCTTTATCATTGTGGTTCTGTCTTTCCTCGATGACGACACACTCGAAACGCAGCAAGGAGTAACCTTCTTTGCATTCTTCAACGCAGTGTTGCTGTATGCTATGCCTTTTGTTTCGTCGCTGACGGGAAGCAAGAAACCATCAGAACCAGAATAAGCGCGAAGACGCTACCCGGACTTTAAAATTCAACCACCAAGACACCAAGGCACCAAGGTGTTTGTTGCTAGCTAATCCCAAAACCTATTTTTTTTCTTGGTGCCTTTTTTTCTTGGTGGTAAAAAATGGGCCTCGATCAGATCGCTTTAGCGAGCGTCTGTGGCCGTGTAAAAATTTTGGTGAACAGAACCCACTTTAAAATTTAACCACCAATCCCGATAGCTATCGGGATTGGTGGTAAAAATATGAGCTGCAATTAAATCGCTTTAGCGATAGCGGGTGGCCGTATAAAATCTTTGGTGTGCAGACATACACTTTAAAAATTCAACCACCAATCCCGATAGCTATCGGGACACCAAGGCACCAAGGTGTTTGTAGTTAGCTAATTCCCAAACCCATTTTTTTCTTGGTGCCTTTGTGTCTTGGTGGTGAAAAATAAGCCTCGATCAGATCGCTTTGGCGATCGTGTGTGGCCGCGTAAAATCTTTGGTGAGCAGATCCCACGTAATCCACAACCAGATCAGTACAGGCATCAACGCTTTCAACGCGCACGGATCGAGATAATTCACGCGCACGAATTTCGGAAAGAGATCGGTAGGTGAAAGTGCAACGAGAATGAACGCGAGTAACATCACGATTTTCCGGATGTTTGTTTTTTCATTCATGGTAAACCAGATTGCAATTCCTCCGAAGGCAATGCAATACGTCGGTGATTCCGCTTTGTGATTGAAGATCACAACCCAGATCAGCACCGAACACAGGTAGAGAAAACGAAATCCGGCATCGCTGTAAAGTTTTATACGTGCTAACGGCGCGAGCAACAGAATTATTCCGGGAACGAGATAGAAAATATCATTGGCCTTCAAGCCAATCGTTCGCTCCAGCAATGTCATGAATGAAAAATTCTGTCCGTGTGCCGGATCATTCGCAAGCAGGTGTAACCAGTTCTGGTATTGTACAACCAGTTCATTCCACGATACCGCGAGCAACGGAAGCAGTCCAAGCACAACAATAAAAATTGCGCCCGACAAAATTGACTTTCCTTTCTGAGGATAAAACAGAAGCATCAGCGCAGCAACTGCAGCGAAAATCTTGATGTAGAATCCAAAACAGATGAGTAGCAAGGCCATCACCGGTTTCTCTTTCTCGAAAAATGCAAATGCACCGATGATGAGTCCAAGCATGATTCCGTTGCTCTGTGCATTCTGAACGGAGCTCAACAATTCAATCATCACGATGAAGAGAATGAGATTTTTCTGTTTCTGCGAGATGTTGAGTTTGCTCACCGCCCAAACGGGAAGTAACATGTTGAGCATATTCCAGAAGATCAATCCGAGGCAGCGTGGCATTGCTGAGAATGGCGCCATGAAAACTGCGAACGTGGGACTGTACTTATACAGGTCGTAATGATCGGTCGACGTTGCGTAGAGATTTACATTGTCTACCAGGTGTGTCCACGAGAATTCGAAAATCGTGTAGTTGTTGAATGAACCTTCACCGAGAATCAGGCGGTGCACAGAAGCAATGAATGCAAGAACTGCGAACAGTATCCACGGAAACGCGGCAGAGAACAACCATGGTGCCCGCTCTTCAAGTGGTTTGCTCATCGCTTTTCGGTTTTCCACAGATCGCGGAGCTTAATGTACTTGCGCCAGGTTTCCCAGGCAGAAATTCTGCATATGATATAGCCGTATTTTCCATCCCGGAATCCGGCGTTCACAATGTAATTGCGCACAAACTTCGCCCAGCACTTCATCGCGGCGAGAAATGCATTAGATTTTTTCCCTTGCTGAAATGCCGACTGTGCCGCAATCGCAGAAAATTTTTCGGCTTGCGCGTAATGTTCCTCTACCGTGTAATAACTGTAGTGCAGAATATTTCCTGCGAGATGTTTCACCGTCGCATTCTTGTCGTTCAGCTCGAAGCGGTCATGTGGATTCGCTCCGGCCCAGCTTCCTTTTGTACCATCCACCAAACGAAGTTTTGTATCCGGATACCAACCGCAGTGTTTGATCCATTGTCCGCAGTAATTCGTGAGACGGTTCATCGTGTAACCGTCAAATTGCCTGTCGGCTTTTACTTTCCGAATTTCTGCGAGCAAAGTTTCATCAGGAGCTTCATCGGCATCAAGCGAAAGCACAAGCGGAAATTTTGCATGTGTAAACGCCCGATTTTTCTGCTCAATGTGTCCGTCGAATTTGTGCTGAAAAAATCGCGCACCCTTTGCTTTGCAGATTTCTTCTGTGCGATCGGTTGAAAATGAATCCAGCACCACGATGTCATCGGCAATCGTCTTCACAGCATCAAGGCAACGCCCGATGTTGCGTTCTTCGTTGAAGGTGATGATGACGACCGAGAGTGGTGTTGACACAGATTCAAAGATAAGCCACAGATGGAGATGGTAGTTGGTAGACGGTAGTGAATTCGGCTCCGCTGGCTAAAGCCAACGGCGACCATTTTTATGGTCTATAGGTAAATTGGCACGGGCTTGATCCTAAATAATATTTTCAGGCAAGCCCGTGCATCATTTAAACTTAATTTATAGAAGATCGCCGTCGGCTTTAGCCGGCGGAACATATCTGCTACTTCCGTCTCCCATCTCCGAACTCCCATCTGATTGTTATATTTACATCGTGACCACTTCCAACTTGATCACTTCTCTCCACCAAGGCGACCGCAAATCCCTCGCGCGCGCCATTACGCTCGTGGAAAACGATCTCGATGGTGCGAAGGAAATTCTTCTTTCACTCGATCTGGAGAACGCACCGCCTGTTATCGGAATCACCGGACCTCCCGGAGCAGGAAAAAGCACACTTATCAATGCGCTCGTAGCGAAATTCACTGCTCAGAAGCTGAGGACCGCTGTTGTGGCAGTTGATCCTACATCTCCATTTACATCAGGTTCATTGCTTGGTGATCGCTTGCGCATGATGGATCACTTCAACAATCCGGATGTGTTTATTCGCTCGCTCGCAACGCGTGGTTCGCTTGGTGGATTATCTGCTAAAGCAATCGAGATTACGGATGTCATCCGTTCTGCCGGCTTCGATCGTGTGATCGTAGAAACAGTTGGCGTTGGACAATCTGAAGTAGAAATTGCAGGACTGGCCGATATCACCGTGCTCGTTCTTGTTCCCGAAAGCGGAGATGACATCCAGGCGCTCAAAGCCGGAATCATGGAAATAGCCGACATCTACGTGATCAACAAAGCCGATCGTCCCGGTTCGGATATGTTCGCGAAAAATATTCAGCACCTCGTTCATGGCCAGGACGAGAATGTGATCCGTCCCATGATCAAAACCGTTGCCTCAACCGGGCAGGGCATTGACGAACTGGTGGCAGCACTTGACGCAAACGCATCACAGCGCACCAGTGTTAAGCGCAAGAGTTTTCTGTACACCGAGAAGGCGTGGAGGCTGATCAGCCAGCAGCGCATGAAGGACGTGTCCAGGAGCGATCTGGCATCGAAGATCGAATCTGAAATCGGAGCGGGCAAGTTTCAGCTCTACCGTTTCTGCCAGGAGTTTTAGGCTCTTTTTTACCACATAGGAAAATTTGAAGCTCGCTGTTTTCTAAAGTAGATTCGCGAAAAGCGAATCTACCACATAGCCCACATAGGGAAATACGTTGTTTTGAGTTTAGTGCGTCCCTATGTGCTCTCTGTGGGAAAGCAGCTTGCTGCGCCTATTAGAAAACAACGGGACATCAAACTATGTGGTAAAGAAAGCCTCATTTTTATTTGCGCCAATCCAAAAAAAGTACGTTATTTTGGTAGCAGATAAACCCACTACCATCTCGCCCTCAGCACACATGAATTGCCTCATCATTGACGACGATGAAATTGCCAGGAAATCGGTCGAGCACTGTATTGCCAAAACCGCTTTCCTGACATTAGAAGCGTCGTGCACAGGTGTTTCCCAGGCGCTCGAAATCATCCGCAACAAATCCATCGATCTTATTTTTCTGGATGTGGAAATGCCTGAGATGAGCGGTATGGATTTTCTCCGCACGTTCAAAGACATTCCGCAGATCATTCTCATCACCGGAAAAAAAGAATACGCCGCACAAGGGTTTGATTACGACGTAACCGATTTTCTGCTCAAGCCGCTTGATTACCCGCGATTTCTGAAAGCTGCGAATAAAGCATTGCAGATTCACCAGTCGCTCGAAGTGAAAGGCGAGAACGGCGAAGACTCTCTTTTCATCAAAAAAGAAAGCTCGCGTTTTGTGCGGTTAACTTTCCGTGAAATACAATACATCGAGGCGCTGGCAGATTACGTGAATATTTACACCGCAGATGGACGACACACGATTTTGTCGACGATGAAAGCCATCGAGACAAAATTGCCTCCCCGCGATTTCATGCGCATTCACCGATCTTTTATCATTCGTCTCGACAGGATCACTGAGATTGAGGAGAATGCAGTTACTATAGCAGGAAAATCAATTCCTATTTCCCGCTCGAATAAGGAAGATCTTTTCCGAAGACTGAATTTGATTTAGGGCTAATCGCATTGTTGAAATGGGAACGCGGCTTTTTAAGCCCTTTAGTGTTAGTGGCTTCGAAGGATGTCTCCGGTTGAACTCAGCATTTCGTATTCAGATCTTATGAGATAAGTTTGAGTTTATCTCATAAAATCCAAAACGGGGTATTGAATATACCGTGATGATCCTGATCTACGACTAGAAAACAACGAGCATAAAAATCCGCGTTCCTTTTATCTTCATACCTTTCGCTGCCGGCTAATCGGATCACACCCGCAGTTCGTCGGAAATCTCCAACGGAGTGTCGTATTTGTGAAAACTTATAGAATATTTCCTGCAATTTTGCTCCCGAATCAGACGATGATCATGGGAGAAGACGTTTACAGACAGGAGTTGTTGAAAGAGAAGAGAGAGATGCAGATCACGTTGATCCGTGAAACGCATCCTGTATATGTTGGATTTAATTTCAACGCGTACAGCGATCGTAAAGTAGAAGAAATGTACCGCGTATTGGTTATTAGTGAATCTCAAGGTGGGAAGGATACGGGAGTGCTAACAAATGTGTAGGGGTTATGCTGTTTAGTACTCTCGTTAGAA
>CAYUTR010000036.1:0-21549 GCA_964447465.1 uncultured Chryseobacterium sp. | reverse complement strand
GGAAAGTGTGGTGATCGTATCACGAATCAATGGATACTCTTTTGTAATGAGCGAGTCCATCAGATCCTTGTCTTTCGACGGACCCGGTACGTTTACCCAGGTGGTCATGCTTGTCTTGGAACGCGTGATTACGAGTCGCATGTCCTGTAGCGCATCAACAGAAGGCGTGTACAGATTTGCGATTTTGTCGTTGATCTCACGACTGTCGCGAATGGTGATAAGCGTGAGAAAAAACGCGATCGTTACGAGAAGGATAAGCACGCCAAAGCCCAGTAGAATTTTTGCGCCAATCGAAAAACGAAAATTCATATAATGGGCGTGCGGGTAGCGGTTTTTTACTCGGGCTTCTTAGGCTGGTTTCTGAGATTATCAAGCATCAGTTTGTACTTATCCGATTTCTCGAATTCATTGAGGCTATAATAAATTCCGGAAAGTACAATGAGCGTTTCTTCGCGCTTTGGTTCCATTTCGTACGCTTTCTCAGCGAACGGAAGCGACTGCTTGAATAGTTCTACCGAGTGATCCTGTACGTCAAATACAACACCGAGACTATCATCGTAATCTATATCATACATGAGATCAACACCCTTGTTCCAGTACAGAACTCCGAGGTTGTAATTGGCCGAGTAATTGTTCGGCTCCAGCGCCAGTACCAGATTGTACGTGTTGCGGATGGAATCAAACAGTGGTGCATTTGCCCTGCGGTCCTTGTTGTAGATCACCGTATAAATGGACGCTAAGGCCAGGTAAAACTCGATATCTTTTTTCTTGATATCGAATTTCGGATCGCCCAGGATTGCACACTGACGGTACATGGCGTAGCACTGAACTGACTTCGAATAATTCACAGTATCGAGCGTAGTCACCGCATCGTTGTAATAGCGTGTTGCAAAAAACTTCATGTAATCGCGTGTGGTCTGAACACGGGCCGAAACCGTATCCATCGACAATGAATTTTTGAAAGCGTTGAATGCCTGCACGCGATACTTTGATTGCACATCAGTACCCTCGTACTTCTTGTACATCTCAGTGTAAACAATGCCGTAGGTCTGCCAGCAATCCGGATTCTTGTCTGCGCCCGGTTCGAGCATCTGGAGATCAATCTCCTTCTTGGCACTATCAACCTGGCCGTTCACCACAAAATTCCATGCACGGTCCTGGTGATAGTAAGATTGCGCATACAGTCCGGCTGCACCTGTGAGGAAAACCCCCAGGAGCAACTGTAACGCGCGTATTCTTACTTGGTTTTTCATCGCTTTATTTGTTGTCTTCAACTGGTATTGAAAGAGTAACTAACTGAGCACTTACCTTCAGACTATATTTTTCTGCATTTGCTTTATTCAATTCAAACTTCTGGCGGTTATCTACAACAACGAAATTGATTGCAGATCCCTGCTTTGCAAACCCCGGTTTCTCGGTTACCAGCAGGATGCTTTTCCCTTTGATTTTTGCAACAATATCTGAAAGCGGAGTTGCTACATCCGGAGTAACGTAAAGGATATTGCACTTGCCAATTCCATCGAGCGTAGTCGTATTTCTGATTTCAATTTTCTGAGCACCAACAGTTTTCGTTTTCGCCATTGTGTTCAACTCAGCGAGCATGGCAGCATTGGTACCATACATGTTGATAATAAAGTTTCCGCTCTGGTAATCAGTCGGCCACTCAACATAACGAGTGAAGTTGTAAATGAAAACGGATTTGACGCGCGCATTCGTATCCGTTGGCGTGGTTTGAAAACCCATGGCCAGCGGAACGATAAACAGAAAGCACAAGACGCTGATTCGCTTGATCATAATCCAGTTAAGGCAAAGTCCGCGCCAATCTGACCAAATCAGAAAATGCAGGAACCCGCCAAATTGATCAAAAATACGAATCTTTCAGCAAAACACAATGTTCGCATTATCAACACGTTATACCTTAGAAGTTGAACCCTGAATGTCTGAAGTACATTTCTCCATGGTCTAATTTTATAGAACTATGAAGCCGCTGAAATCTTCTGTTCTGATCGCTTTTCTTGTGTTGATGGGTTCCTGCAATGGCGGAAAGCATACAACCGGCGAAAACATGTCGCAAGCCGACATTGCTTTACGAAAAAAATATGCCGGACTCGTTGGTGTCACAGAAAGTGAAATCACCAACCTCAAGCTTTATCGTTTCGTGGATGAATGGTATGCTGTTCCATATAAGTATGGCGGCAAAACAAAAACCGGCGTCGACTGTTCCGGATTTACATCTAATCTTCTTCGCGATGTTTTCGGAATTGCCTTAGCCGGATCTGCGAATACGATGTATGAAGCCTGTGAAAATGTGAATGAGAAAAATCTACAGGCCGGTGATCTGGTCTTCTTCAAGATCAACACCGATAAAGTTTCACACGTTGGAGTTTATCTGCAGAACCGAAGATTCGTTCATGCGTCAAGCAGTCGCGGCGTTGTAATCAGCTGCCTCGACGAAGCATATTACACGAAATATTTTTTCAAAGGCGGAAGACCGAAATCTACTGCGAAGCAGTAGCGGCAAACTTTTCCAAAGTTTGGTCAACCTTCGTAACCACCATCAGAAATTAAATCGCTTCTATAAAACGGCAAGACAACTTTGGAAAAGTTAGCCGCGGATCAGATGCACAAATCCCGTTAGCTTCCTGATTTCTCCAGTGGTAGTTGTTGCAGTACAGATGTAATAATAAACTCCATCAACCGCATCTTTGCCGTTATCGGTTTTACCATTCCACCCGCCATTCAACGCGTTCCAGTGATAGATGAGTACGCCCCATCGGTCATAGAGTTCACAATCGAGCGTTGTGAGGTTGATCCACGTTGCAACAAGTGTGTCGTTTATTCCATCACCATTCGGCGTGAACACGTTCGGGAAAGTGATAAGTGCATCACCCAATACGGTAACACAAAACGTTGCCGAATCACCACAACCAAGTGTATCCTGAACAAACAACGTAACACAGATTCCATTCGTATCCGGAATCGTGTAACAGTAAGACGAAGCGGTTGATGATGGCACACCATTAATCACCCAGATCCAACTTGCTCCTCCAACTGTTTGATCCGTCATACAAAGCGTTCCGGGAAATTGAGCAATCGGCGCTGGTGAAAGAGCAAATTGCGCATTTGGAGGAAGACCTACAGGAACAACAACAGTATCAAGTGCAACTGCACATCCTGTTGCATCGGTAACTGTCACAGTATAAGATCCTGGAGGAAGTCCATTCACGGTTTGCGTAGTTTGTCCACCAGGCTGCCAAACATAAGTGTATGGGCCTACTCCACCCGACGCATTTGTAGTGACGCTGCCACTATTCGGTGTACACGATCCGGTTCCGGTAGAATTCAAATTGATATTTCCGGCGGCTTGAGGCGTGCATACGTTACACGTGGTGGTTTGAAAATACAAACCCATCATCATGAAATTGTAGCAGTCGCCCGACGACAAGACATCGAATTGCGAAGTGGTTTGTGCGGTTGTGATAACGGCTGTAGGCTGATCAATGTAGTTCCACCAATCTTCTGTTATCGTAAAAGGTGCACTGCCATTCATTGACAACGTCGCACCCAATCCCTGGAGATCTGCAACCTGCATAAACGCCCTTTGGTTTACGGAATTGGCACACGGTGTAAGACCAGTCATCGTTTGAGTTGTTTGACCACCTGTGATTACAACTGCACCGTCCCAAATTTCGATGTGACCTTCGTATGTTGCTGAAGGATCAGAGTAAATAATCATCAACGTGAATCCATCCACATCAACTGCCGAATTGCTGGCCGATGTAACCGGAAAACCAGAAAACACATAATTACCATTGCCCGCAATTGAACCGGTTACATCTGCACGGTATGAATCTGTTTGTTGGTACGACCAGCATTTATCCTGGTCTGTGCCGATGATTGTCATCGGATAAGAGCTGCTCACAGAATTAGGATTCACAACATTCGCAGTCACCGCCGAACCGTTTCCGGAAGCATCCGCCCAGAGAAATGCTTTCAACACCAGGCAACAAGAAGGTAAACCCGAAACAGCCACGGTACACGGTTGAACCGCACCCGGTGGTGTAAAACGCTGACCTGTTTTCTGTGCGTACGCAACATAATTCAATCCGCACGTATCCTTAGCGTACGTCTGGCCCAATACGGTACTTCCATCCAGCGGAGCCGGACAACCGTTACATGTACCGCCACCGATAGTCGGCTGATTTTGCTGCGCACTGACATTTACTGACAGTGTAACGAAGAAAGAAAAAATAATCAGCGGATTAAATTTCATAAACTCGGCTTGGTCCTTGGAAAATTAAATCAGGCTTCGTGATGATTTCTGTCCAAACGGATTCGGAATCATATACCGCAACGAAATTTCAAATCCACCTCTTGCCCTGCTCGCTGCAGTTAATCCGGAAACGTTAAAGTCGTAGCTGGCTGCAATCGAATAATACGAATACTCGTAACGCAACATAGGAACAATCGCATCACCAACACGGAAGAATAATCCGTACGACAATGCCGACGATTTTTTACGGTCGGTATACAATGAGGTCTGACCGAAAATGTATTTCGCCATTACACCTGGAATAATTTCGTGGTGACCGCCCTGGATCGCAACAAAATAAGAAGGTTCAAGAATCAGGTTCGTGTTCTTCAATCCGATTGATGCGTTACCATGTGCCACAATTTTCATTGGCAATTTTGCATCGCTCTGACCATAGAAGCTATACGTTGGCTGGTTAATGTGCAGAACACTGAAGCCGAAGTTGAAGATCTTCGCATCCTTTGAACTCAGGTTAGAGCTTCCTGTTGCAAAAAACCACGACACTCCTGCACCCACGTCGAGATAATTAAAACTCGCAAAGTTTGCAGGTTCACCAGTTGGAGATCCTGCATTGTACTGCTGCCCGTCGTATTGATTGCCCCAGGTTAATTCAGAATTATTCATGCTGCGCTGAGCGTAACCTGCAACCAATCCTACCGACAGCAAATTGTTCGTGTTCAGGGCAACAATTCCCGACAAGTTCAGTTGCCCCATTGAAGTTGTCATTCTCGCATCCCCAGCTTTATCGTTGAAGAAATTTACGCCGATGCCCATGTGTGTTCCGCTGCTGCTTTTCAGCAAGGAGAAATCAGCACTTGCATTGATTGTTTTGTAAGGAGCGCTCACCACACTTCTCCACTGATCTTTGTAATTCACATAAGCACGCACATCATTGCCTAAACCAGCTTGCGATGGATTAATCAGTAATGGTGTCTCCGTTGTTTGTGAGAAGTGAATGTCTTGTGCCGATAACGTTACTGCACCAAGAACTGCTAAAGCCGAAAGAATATTTTTCATCTTCATGGTCGTACGTGTTATCGTGTGAGTGTAATGTTCCCTTGCATTTCGAGCGGACTTCCATCGTCCATCTGTCCTCGCAAGACATAAGTGAAAATGGCCGACTCACATTGCTTTCCTCGCCATGTTCCATCCCATCCGCTTGCCGGAGTAGTAGAGATGAACACTTGTTCACCCCAGCGGCTGTAGATTTCAAGCTGCATGAATGAAATACAATTTCCGTAAACGAAGAATGTATCGTTCATACCGTCACCATTTGGTGAGAATGCACTTGGAACGAATAGGTCTGTGCAAGGATAGTCGACGTAGAACTGCAAAGTATCGCTGTCTTGACATCCATTCGCATTTTGCACCACCAGTTCAATGGTATAAGCACCGGTATCCGTTACAGTGAAACATGGATTCTGTTGCGAAGATGCTTGTGTGCCGGTCGGTTCATATAGAGTCCATGACCAGGAAGTTGCTCCCGTTGTTTGATCAGTTACACAAACTATTGCCTGCCCGCCGTTAAGCTGCACAGTCGTACTTGCAATACTGAATGATGCCGTAGGATTTGGGTTAACTGTAATCATCCCTATCACTGTATCACTTCCTGTACATCCGTTTCCATCAGTGCAAGAGTAAATAACATCATAAGATCCGGCTAAGTTGTAACAATGTTGTGGTGGAGCAACTTGCGTTGAAGTTGTGTTATCGCCGAATTGCCACAATACGGAACTACAAGTTCCCGATGAAGTTCCTGTGAAGTTCACACACAACGGAGCACAACCTGTATTCACATCAGAAGTCAGTGAAACCGTTGGTGGCTGATTTGCCGTTACAGTTACCATTTGTGTATCTGCAGGTGTTCCGCATCCGTCTGTAAGAATCACAGTGTACGTTTGAGTCGCACTCACCGTAACTGTTTGCGTTGGACCATTGAGTGATCCAGGCATCCACGTGTACGTTAAGTTGTTGTCGCCACCTGTACCCGATGCTGTAATGTTTGCAGTTCCGCCAACGCATGCCGATGCAGGATTAATTGCGTTAAGCGTCAATGGAGGATTCACCGTGACAACAATACTTTGTGTCGAAGAGTTACACCCGATAGAATCGGTTACAAATACGTTGTACGTAGTTGTTGTAGTCGGAGAAACCGTCTGAGGTCCGGGACCGGTGAGACTGTTGTCCCACGTGTACGTGTACGGTGCAGTTCCTCCTGATGGAGTTGCGTTAATCGACGTTGACTGACCAATACAAATAGTTGCAGTACCGGTTGTACTTAAGGCAACGCTCGAGTTGATCATCACAGTTACAGAATCCATTCCTAAACAACCGTTGGCATCCTGAACGTTTACCGTGTAAGTTGTGGTTGAAGTCGGGAATGCATTCGTACTGTCATTGGTCGGTTGATCAAGTGTTGCGGCAGGAGACCAGCTCCAGATCGTACCACCTACAATTGTAATCACCGCTGTATCACCAGGACAAATTGTAACATCGTTACTTGCGAAAACAGTCAGATTGTTTCCGATTGTAACGACTACTGTGTCATTGTCAATACATCCATTCACATCCGTTCCAACTACAACATAAGTAGTTGTTACAATAGGTGATGCGGTTGGTGACGCGATTGAATCATCATCGAGACTTCCTGCAGGTGTCCATATATATGATGAAGCACCATTGCCGCTCAGAACCGTCTGACTGTTAATGCAAATCTGCACGTCAGGACCTGCAGTTACAATCGGTAATGCGTTTACGTTTACAGTAACCGTATCGAGATCGGTACAACCATTCACATCCGTCACTTCTAATTCGTAATCGGTTGGAACAGGCGGAGTGTCTGATTGCGAAGAACCACTTGCATTACTGAGCGATCCGCCATTCCATGTGTAAGTACCACCACCATTTCCGTTGAGGTTAATCGTGGTTCCTGCGCAAACGGTTTGATCGAGACCTGCATCTGCAACCGGTAATGTGTTTACTGTAACTGAAAGAGTTGTTGAGTCAACACAACCATTCGCATCTGTTACAACAACAGAATACGTAGTTGTAACAGCAGGATTATCGGTTTGATTCGCGCCCGATGCATTAACTAAAGATCCACCATTCCAGATGTAATTGGTTCCTCCACCGGCAGCCAATGCAGCTGTATCGCCGAAACAAAGCGACGGCGGAGTTGAGCTAGCAGTAGGTACCGGAAGCGGATTAACGATTACCGTAATCTGAGCAGTATCAAAGCAACCGGTGTTAATACCGGTTAATGTATAAGTTGTTGTTGCAACTGGTGTCACCGTAACAGAAGGAGTAGTCATTCCACCTGGATTCCAGATATAACTGGATGCTCCACTCGCATTCAACGTAACTGATCCTCCGATACAGATAGCAGGTGCAGTAGAAGTCGCACTAACAATCGGTAATGGATTTACAATAACAGAAGCCTGCACTGTATCAATACACCCGTTTACATCCGTTCCTGTGATTGTATAAGTTGTGCTAGACGATGGGTTCAGGTTTTGTGTTGGTCCTGTAAGAGAACCCGGCATCCAGTTATAAGTATTTCCACCTGATGCTGTAATCGTAATCGTATCTCCAGCACAAATTGATGCAGATGAAGGAGACGCAGTAATTGTTGGCAACGGATTTACTGTAACTGTGAGCTGAGAATTTGCCGTGCAACCATTGCCATCGGTTCCGGTTACAGTGTATGTTGTGGTAGACGCCGGAGTAACGTTAATCGGACTTCCGCTTATGTTTCCGGGATTCCAGACATAGGTTACTGCGCCTCCACCTGTAAGCGCTATGGTTGTTCCTGCACAAATCGGATTTGATGCTGCAGATGATGTTACAGTTGGCGAAGGATTAACAGTTACTGTAATTACAAAAGATGAAGTACATGTTCCAACTGTTCCTGTTACGGTGTAGGTTGTTGTTGTCGAAGGTGAAACAGATACAGATGTGCCACTCAGACTTCCCGGCATCCATGTATATGTTGTTGCACCACTCGCAGTAAGAGTTGATGAACTACCATTACAGATTGGATTTGTTCCGGCAACCGCGGTAACCGTAGGTTGCGGAGAAACTGTTACTGTAAGCTGCGAAGTATTTGTACAACCATTCGCTCCTGTTCCCGTAACGGTATAAGTAGTTGTTGTTCCCGGAGAAACTGTAATCGGACTTCCCGGTATTGCACCCGGATTCCAAACGTAAGTCGAAGCTCCGCCTCCTGTAAGATTCGTACTTCCGCCTATGCAGATCGGATTCGTACTCGCGGAAGATGTAACAGTTGGAACTGGATTTACTGTAACTGTAAGTTGAGATGTTCCGGTACATCCATTTGCGTCTGTTCCTGTCACGGTGTACGTTTGGGTACTTCCAGGAGAAACAGTCACGGGACTTCCGGGAAGATTACCCGGATTCCATACGTAAGTTGATGCTCCACCTGCACTAAGGTTCGTTGACTGACCGGCACAGATTGGGTTCGTTGATGCAACTGAAGCAATCGATGGTACTGGATTGACTGTTACAGTAATCACAAATGTTGCCGAACATAATCCTGTTGTTCCGGTAACAGTGTAAGCTTGTGTAACTGTTGGCGAAACAACTACTGAAGTACCGGACAAACTTCCCGGCATCCATGTATAAGTTGTAGCGCCACTACCAGTAAGTGTTGTTGACTGACCGTTACAGATTGTCAACGTACTAGCAGTTGCGCTAACTGTTGGTGTAGGGTTGACAGTCACTGTAAGTTGTGCAGTATTGGTACATCCTGTTCCGGTATTCGTTCCGGTAACTGTGTACGTCGTATTTCCTGTTGGTGGAGAAACGATAACAGATGTTCCGGATAAACTGCCCGGCATCCATGCATACGTATTTGCTCCGCTACCTGTTAGTGTTGTGTTGTTGCCGCTACAGATTGGATTTGCGCTTGCAGTTACGCCAACCGTTGGTAGTGGATTCACTACAATTGCCACCTGCGCTGTACTGCTACAACCCAATGAAGTTCCGGTTACGGTGTATGTTGTGTTACCGGCTGGTGAAACTGAGATTGGACTTCCTGGAATAGCTCCGGGATTCCACACATACGAAGTTGCTCCACCACCAGTAAGTGTTGTCGATTGTCCGGCACAAATTGTAAGCGTTGAGGCGGTCGCTGTTACTGTTGGTGTTGGATTAACAGTGATTGTTATAGTTTCTGTGTCGGTGCAACCACCCGCAGTGAGTGTGCCCGTAACGGTGTATGTTGTGGTTCCAGTTGGAGGAGTTACGACTACGGATGTTCCAGTTAAACTTCCCGGCATCCAGGTATAAGTATTTGCCCCACCAGCTGTGAGTGTCACCGACTGTCCTGAACAAATAGGATTTGCAGATGCACTAACAGTTGTTGTAGGTGTACCGACGACTGTTATTACAACCGGTTCACGCCACCATCCGGCGCATGTACCTACCCAATACGTGTAAGTACCAGCCGGAAGTACACCAACGTTGTATGGATTTCCCGTAAACAAAGGCGCACCTCCTACTGAAGCGGCATACCAGTTAACGACGTAACCTGGAGGAGGAGTCCCGCTGATCACAGCAGTCATGGATATGCTTGAAGTAGCACATACTGTTTGATTGGTCAGTTGTATATCGAAGTTTGTTAGCGCCGCATTATTTGTTCCCGGACAACCACGCGTTGCACCATTCGGAATAAATTCGGTTACTCCTGCTGAGTTTGTAGTTCCGTTGTTTCCGCCATTTGCAATTCTTACTGGCGAACCTAAAGAAACAGCAATGTAACCACCACCACCACCACCGCCGGGACCTTCACCTTCATTAGTACTGAATGGAAGATTAATTACCTGGTTACCGCCAAGACCACCATTTGCATTTATGGTGATTGTATTTGCGCAACCACCGATGGAATTCACGATTATCGTTCCACCTGAACCTCCACCTCCACCTGCATCAATACCTGTAATCATCCCTGTTCCACCTTGTCCATTCGCACCATTGTTACCGTTCGACTGTATCACACCGCTCCCGGTAATTGTACCAAAACACATCAGGTAAATGAGACCACCACCATCGCCACCGACACCTCCACCAGAGTTATTCTGGTCACCAGCTCCACCACCTCCGCCGAAAAAAATCCGTCCACCACTATAATCAAGTGGTCGCCCACCTAATCCGGTTGCTTCGTGATTTCGTGCATCGCCACCCCACGCAGCATTTCCTGGGGGAACACTTGCAGCGTTCTGATTGCTCCCGGAAAAAGTATATCCACCACGTCCACCACCAGCGGAATTCGCTGCAGTTCGCAATGACATCGTCCCAGCCGGCGGTTCCTGATTCCACGCTGCGGTGTATGCTGCGTTTGGATCCGGAATTCCGTTTCCACTCCATACAGCTGTAGCACTAGTGGAATTGGGAGCATTTGCACCACCACCACCACCGGCATTGTGACCATCGCCACCACCACCTCCATTGGTTGCAGGAGCACGACAATATTGTCCGCCGAAAATTGAGTACTGTGTTTGATAACCCACAACGCCTTCACCTTTTTCAGCTCCGAGCGAATTGTTGGTTGAATAAGTTGTGTTCACTCCGAATGCAGTATTATTATCACCAACAAGTGATCCACCACGGAATCCTCTTCCGGTGGCGTCAATTATTCCACCAGCATTAACTACCGTGTTACCCTGAACTTCTACTGCAAGGATTCCACCTACTGTACCATTCCAGTCATCGCAGGTAAGTACACCACCTGAATTGATCGTTAGAGTTGTGTATCGAGGCACGCGTACGACCATCGCCACGTGACCACTTCCTGTTGAATAGCTATTGGTGACACCGCAATCGATAGTAATTGTTGTAGCCGTTGTGCTCACTACCTGTCGTAATTCGTAACGGCCACAGTTAAAATAATCACCGGTAGTCTGAATTTTGCCCCACGTAGTGTCAGATGCACCCACATCAAATTGGTTTCTAATCCACACACCCTGAACTTGGTAAATCATGATTAGATCACCTGGCCCCAAAGGACCCGCAAAGCGACCGTTTGAATTCAAAGCACTGTTGGCAACAGTGATCGTTGTAGTTGGAGGTGCAATATTCGCTGTGATCGCCGTGTATTCGTTTACAATTGTATTGGCAGCGGTTACTACGCGCGGACCGTGCAAACCTTGTTGGGCGAAAAGTCCGCCGGTAAACAAAACAAGAAATGTGCAGGAAAAGTAGATATGTCTAACCATGGTTTTCAGGCTAAAAGAGACTGGTGTGTATGCTACTAAAGTAGCTTTTTCAGCCCCTTTTAACAAGGAAAAACGGCAGAATACTTACGCATTCAGGCGAATCGATCCGAGGGTAAGATTAATCCTCGCTCCGGAAAGGATTCCGGGGTGTCCATTCAGACGGTTTGAGGTAGTCTATGAAGGGACGAATGATCTGGTTTGAGAAACTATTGCGGTGACGGATGTAACAGGTGAGATCGTACGCCACTGCCCCGATAGTTGACTTAATTTCAGCCGCGGTGCGTCCTAACAGCAGTTCTTTCCGACCCGTTTTTATGGTGTCGTCTACAAAATCGTACAGGATACGATTGTAGATATCCAGTTCTTTGTTGATCTGATAATCGACACCAACGAAATGCGCTTCCAGCTGATCTCCATTGAGGAAAAACGTACGGAAGCCCACAGCTTTTCCGTTGCGTGTATACATTTTCACACCGAACTGCGACGGGTACAATCGTTTCATTTCCAGAAAATATTCCGGTGTAAGTGCAGCAAGACGGAAACGTGCTTTTGCGTGCATTTTTTTGTAAAGCGGATACAATTCACTGATGGCGCCGCGCAGACTTTCTTCATCGAGATGATGTTCGACCAATTCGCCGGAATTTTTCAGAACCGATTTAGTTCGGTTACGATACTTCTTACTCATCGCGGCCATATAATCCGAAAATTTCGCCCACGACGGATCCATTTTCAGGATCATTTCCGGTTCAACCGCGAATGAATGGTAGCGTTTTTTCGTAAGTAAAACCTCAGGGCGGTTCTTATGTGAAGTGTAATAATCTTTCGCAAGAATTACAGAGAAACGAACCGGCTTCGTGATTTTCTTCACAATAATTTTCACGATTTCAGGCAACATTGTGAATGCCTCAGCGGAATTGGTTCCTTTCGCAGGAATCACACCGTGTTCTCCAGAAACAAAGTTATTTCCGGAAATGAGTACACGCATTCCTTTTTCCTCCCGACAGGCTGTGAGCCATTCACTCAGGTGTCCGACCAACGTTTTCTGCTTTGTCAGCGGAGCAAGAACATCAGTCAACATTTCAATTGAAAGATGAATTGATTGAAAAATATAGCCGGCAACTTTCTTCTTTCCTTTCCGGAGAATTACATACACGAAACTCATCTCTGCCGGAGCAGTACTTTCCAATCCGCGCAGAAATTTCAGTGATGTAAAAATGTTACCACCGTGATTGAGCGATTCCCACTCGTCGTCTTCAATATCATCGGCGTGCAGGTAGAGGTCGACCTCATAACCTGAATCAACAGCTACGCGAAGGGGACAATAGGCAAGCGTGTCTTTGTGTACAAACACTTCTTTCGGCTTCTTTGTTGATATGGTAGTCGTCTTTCCCACAGTAATATTTTATGAAGCCAGAATTTTAGTCATGTTCAGCAATCCCTGGTCAGGTTCAATGTGCTGTTTCACTGCCTTTTCGAAGGGCGTAAACGAAATTTTTCCTGCGATAATTCCAACCATTTCGAGTGATCGGCCTGATGTGAGAGCGGTCACCGCCTCATATCCCATCCGCGCTGCATTCACGCGCTCCATGCAGGTTGGTGCACCGCCGCGCTGAACATGTCCGAGTATGGTAACGCGAACATCAGCTTCCGGAAATGCTGCTTTGATTTTTTCAGAAATTGCAAATGCCCCACCTTTTTCATCGCCTTCAGCAACAAGAATGATTTTAGATTTCTTGTCTTTACGCGAACGTGAAAGATCTGTCATCACCTTCGAAAAATCATTCTTCGTCTCCGGAATTAATATTCCTTCTGCTCCGGCACCAATTCCGGTATACAATGCAATCAATCCTGCATCGCGACCCATTACTTCTACAACGAAAACACGGTTGTGTGATTCTGCTGTGTCGCGAATCTTATCTACCGCATCGATTACCGTGTTGATTGCTGTATCAAATCCGATGGTGTAATCTGTGCCGGCAAGATCATTATCAATTGTACCGGGACAGCCTATCACCGGAATTTTGCAATAGTCCTGGAAAGCCAAGGCTCCGCGAAAAGTTCCATCTCCACCAATGGCGATGATGCCTTCCACATGATGTTTTTCCAGTTGCACCGCAGCTTTTTTCATGCCTTCAGAAGTCATGAATTCCTTGCTTCGTGCGGTTTTCAGAATTGTTCCCCCGCGATGAATAATGTTGGCGACAGATTTTGCATCCATCTTCACAAAATCTCCTGCAATCATTCCCTCGTAACCATATCGGATTCCCTGCACATTTAATCCATGATGCAACGCAGTACGAACAACCGCACGAATGCAGGCGTTCATTCCTGGTGAATCACCGCCGGATGTAAAAAGTGCTATGGATTTCATACTCATTCAAAGATAGGGAAAGGAATGCGGGATGAGGAATGGGGAACGGGGGATGAGGGATCCATGCAACAATTTCTATTCCTACTCTTGCGTTATTTCGTTTCTGTTTTCCCCATTGTCCATACCGCTTTCCTCGTTCCCCATTCCTCGTTCCCCGTCCCTATTTTGAAACTTCGTTCTTTTTGATCCACCGTACATCTCAAATTTCATAAATCGACACTCAAGTGCACCATTGAACAGATGCAAACGCCGTGTTGGTTTCAATCCCACACTTTTGAATCCTTCAGGATTCGAAGACATGATCCAGCAATTGTATCCGGCATACTTTTTCTTCAGCGTATCACCAATCGCTTTGTAAAACGTGGTGATATCATCCTTGTCCATACGTTCACCGTAAGGCGGATTCATGATCAATGTACCCCTTCCCTCAGGAGGATCCCATTCGTGAAAATCGACGTTGAATGTCTTCACTATATCATCGACTTTCGCGAGATGAATATTTTCACGCGCTTTTTTCAGCGTGTTCAGTGAAATTTCCAACGCAGTAATATCTTGCGGGTCACTATTGATGCGACCGATTGCACCTTCTGTGATTTTGTCCCAGAGTTCGCTGTCGAAATCGCGCCACTTTAGAAAACCGAAATAATCGCGGAAGTATCCGGAAGGAATATTGGCTGCAAGCAACGCCGCTTCAATTGCAAGTGTCCCTGAACCTGTCATCGGATCGATCAAACGGGTTCTTCCCTCCCATCCGGTGAGTTGGATCATTCCTGATGCCAGAACTTCATTGAGTGGTGCGCGACCTGTATCATTTCTATAACCGCGCTTATGAAGTGAACTACCACTGCTGTCAAGTGAAACGGTGACCTTGTCGTTGTGAATGTGAAGATTCACGCGCAGGTCCGGTTGTTCCGTATCGACCGACGGACGAACACCGGTTTTGTTTCTGAACTGATCGGCGATGGCATCCTTGCACTTCTGAGACATGAAGAATGAGTGCGTGAAAATTTCAGAACTCAGTGTTGTGTCAATTGCAATTGTATTCGTTTCACTGATCCACTGCGACCAGTCGATAGCCATAATACCGTCGTAAAATTCCTGCTCATTCTGCGCTGTGAAATCGGTGACGGGAACAAGAACACGCAATGCTGTACGCAAAAGAAAATTTGCTTTGTACATCGTGCCTTTATCACCTACGAATGAAATCGCTCGTGTATGTTCTTCAATATCACGTGCACCGATGCGTTGCAGTTCCTTCATCAACACAGGCTCGAGCCCTGCCATTGTTTTGGCAACCATTCTGAAATCTCCCACCGGTAAAAGTTCCTTCTCCATTATACTGTTTGTGTAATAAGCCATGCAGCAAATATTCCGCACAGAATGGTAATGAATTTCACTGCATTAAAGCGGTGATTTTCGGATGTCTCGAATAGAATAGTTGTAGAAATGTGCAGGAAAATTCCGACAACAACTGCAGTTACCACATTGAAGTATGGTTGCAGATCGCCGGTCATCTGGGCACCGACAAAATGTGCGGCAATCATCCCAAGTGGAGTCATGATCGCGAAAACCATGAGCCACATTGCTGCTTTTGCTTTACTGTTACCGTGATGAAGCAGAATTCCCATGAAAGCAATTGCAATCGGAATGTTGTGTAGCACAATTCCTGTGAGAAATGGGGTGAAAACAACATCCGGCTCAGCTTTCACGCCAAGCGGCATGCCTTCCAGAAATGAGTGCAGACATAATCCTCCGATTATCCCGAGTGGAACTCTTGATTTGTCGTGGTGATGATCGTCGTGATTGTGCACATGTCCGTGCTCGATACCTTCAGAAACATATTCGAGCAGCAACTGAATCAGAAAACCCACAAGAATCCAGATTCCGATTCCGGCTCCACCGTCGGTATATAATTCCGGAACGAGATGCAGCAAACTCATCGCGAACAAAAATGCACCGCTGAATGCGAGCAGCATTTTCATTGGATTGCGTGGAATCTTCACCATCAGGATTAACAATCCACTGGCAAAAACTGAAGCAAACGCAATAAGGCCGTATAAGAGCATAACTTATTTCTTTCTGCAGCTCAAAATGAGCCGGTCAGAATTTTGTTCATCGAATGCAGAGAGACTGTAATCTCCAAACACATTCACAATATCAAACTTTTCCTGCAGCAGTTCTGCAAAATCTTTCAGTGTAAACAACTGCACGTGCTCACAGAATTCGTATGATTTTCCGCTGTCCGTGACTTCAATTTCTTTGATCACTGCACCATTTTCGATTGACTTCTTCCAGTGAAAATGCACATTTCCGGAATCCATTGCTCCTTCCGGATTTGCTTCTACTGCTTTCTGCACTTTAACAGCGTTGAAATAATCAACCAGGAAAATTCCCTTTGGGTGAAGTGCTGTGTGTACCGCATCAATTGTACGTGAATTATCGCGCACTGAAGTGAAATATCCGAAACTCGTAAACAGGTTCAGAACAGCATCGTAATAATTCACTGCAACCGGACGACGCATATCATGAACCATGAACTCGAGGTTCTGGGATTCCATTTTTTTCGCCTCGTCAATGCTCATTTCCGATAGATCGACACCGGTAACGTTGAAACCCTGCAAAGCAAGTGCTTTGGAATGACGCCCTTTCCCGCATGCGAGGTCAAGAATCCTCGAACCCGGTTTCAGTTCTAATATTTTCTGAAGGTTGAGGATCAATGCATCAGCCTCCGCCGTGTTGCGATGAGCATAAAGCAAGTGATAGTAAGGACTATCGAACCATGCTTCAAACCAATTTTCGCGATCACTGGAATTCATGGTGCAAAGATACACATTGAGGAAATGGGAATGAGGAACGAGGAACGAGGAATGAGGAATGGGGGACGAGGGATGGGGTATGAGGGATACGTATGAAGTATGTGTGATACGGAATAATGACCCTGAGAAGTGAAGATCAGGTTGTCATTGTAATTTAGAAAATGAAGTGGTACTGCCTGCCGTGTACCCCATTCCGCGCCCCCCATTCCGCATTCCCTAATTCCTTACTTTTAACCCGCCTGATATGATGCGCTTTACCCACTCTTTCAGAATGTTCACCTTCCTGATTGCATTTGCAATTGCGGGAGAGCTCCGTGCGCAGGATTATAAGTTCAGTCACCTCAGTGTTGAAGAAGGCCTTTCACAAACGGTTGTAAACTGCATTATGCAGGACCAGCAGGGTTTCATGTGGTTCGGAACACAGGAAGGTTTGAACCGCTATGACGGATACACATTCAAGATTTACAAGCGCGATCCACAAGACACAAATTCGTTAGCGAATAACTTCATCTATACGATTTACCAGTCGACCGATGGCATCATCTGGATCGGCACAAATGGGAATGGGCTTGACAGGTTTGATCCGATAACAGAGGACTTCACACATTATCCGTACGATGAAAATGATCCTTCGAGCATCAGCAGTAATTCTGTTCGCATCATTGAAGAAGACAGCAAAGGCAATTTATGGATTGGAACAGACGATGGGCTGAGTCTTCTCGACCGTACCACAAATAAATTCACCCGCTTTAGCAACAACCCTAACGATCCCTATTCTCTTCCAGCGAACAGAGTGTTCGACATCAAGGAAGACAAGAGTGGAAATCTCTGGATTGCAACGTTCGGAAGAGGTGTCTGCAAATTTGATCCAGTCACACGCAAGTTCTACAGTTTCGCAATGGCCGATGCAGATATTGACCGTTTGTATCCGGCTTTAATCCGTGGCGATGCAAGAAGAAGAACGCAATGCAATCTGACGCGATCACTTTTCTTCTATGATGAAAATCACTTGTGGGTTGGTACAGACGGATGCGGTGTTGCCATTTTCAACACAACCACATCAACGTTTGAAAAGATCATGTATCCTGAATCTGCAACCGGATACGAAGGTGAAATGCGCATCTTCTCGATGTGTGAAGATGCTTACGACAATTTGTGGTTAGGAGTTTACGACGCGAGTCTCGACATCCTTAATCGCAGCACAGGAATTTTTCAGCACTATATTCCGAACGAACGCGACCCGTATGCGTTTGCATCTGATCAGCCGAAATGTATTTATCGCGACAAAGCTGGCAACATGTGGTGCGGAACAAACGGAAAAGGAGTTCAGGTTTATTTCCGTTCAACTTCTACGATCGACCATATCCGGCGTTCAGAACGTCCCGGTGTTGGAAATAACACGTTAATGAGTAGTGCCATTCTCAGTGTGATGGAAGACTCACATGGATTGATGTGGATTGGTACTGATGGCGGTGGCGTTACAACTTACAACCGTAAATCAGGATTGTATACGCAACATCCGGAACTGTCGACCGCGGTAAATAATTCTGTTCTGTGCATGATAGAAGCGCATGACGGAGCAATGTGGGTGGGCACGTACGGTGAAGGGTTAAATCGCCGGGACCCGATTACAGGTGCAGTAAAGTCCTACACTCCTGACAAGGAATTGGAAAATGGAACGATCCTGTGCATTTCAGAAGATCCGAAAGACCATACGATCTGGTTCGGCACGTTTGGTGCAGGACTTTATCATCTCGATCCGAAAACAGATTCGATCGAGCAGTTTACCAATGAGAAATCGAAATTGCCGAGCGATATCATCTTTAACTTGTATTTCGACAAGAGTGGCAATTTGTGGATGGGAACGCGTGGTAGTGGTGCCGTGAAACGCGATCGCAGCGGAAACATGACAGCTTATCATCACGATGATAAAATCGCAAATTCTCTTTCGAATGATCTCGTGTATTGCATCACTGAAGATCTGCAAGGGAACATCTGGATCAGTACCGCAAACGGATTGAATCTTCTCAATACCATTGACGGCACATTCACGAGTTACTACGAACGTAACGGACTTCCGAGCGATAATATTTACGGAATCGTTCCCGATAATGATGGCTATCTCTGGTTGAGTCACAACAAAGGACTCACGCGATTCAAACCAACTGCGACGGGAACGGAAAAACAATTTGTCAATTACGGTCCAGCTGCCGGTGTGCAACCGTCGGAGTTCAACCAGGGTGCGTACGGAAGAAATAAAGCGGGTCTTCTCTTCTTTGGCGGACAAAAAGGACTGAACATTATCGATGTAAATAAGTTGGTGAACACCGGCCCGGTTTCTCCCGTATTCGTTACATCCTATAAACGATTCGGTACGGAGATTGAACTCGATTCAACAATCACCAGTAAGCGTTTCATCAGCGTAACGTGGCGTGAAAACTATTTCATGTTTGAGGCTACCATTCTCGACTTCGTAGATCCGGAGAAGAACATGTACCAGTACAAACTCGAAGGATTTGATGACGATTGGTCGCCAGTTACTACGAACCGCTTCATTAGTTATACGAATCTTCCGGGAGGACATTACACTTTGCGAATCCGCGGAGCTGATAGTAACGGAAACTGGAATGAAGAAGGAGTTTCCATCCGCATTGAAGTACAACCACCGTGGTGGAAAACGAATTGGTTTTACACGCTGTGCGTACTTACAATAATTGGCGGTGTTATCGGATTCACGCGTTACCGCACAAGCGCTATCAAGAAAGAGAACAGGATTCTTGAAGCACGGGTTGCAGAACGCACACAGGAACTCGCGCAGAAAAATGCGGACATAACGGCAAGTATTCAGTACGCAAAACGAATTCAGACTGCGGTGCTGCCCGAACTGGACTTTATTTACCGTCACTTCCCGCAAAGCTTTGTGTTGTATCGTCCGAAAGACATTGTGAGTGGCGATTTTTATTGGTTCGCGGAAAAAGACGGAAAGAAAATCATGGTCTGCGCCGATTGTACAGGTCATGGTGTTCCCGGAGCACTGATGAGTGTAATCGGCCACAACCTTCTGAATCAGATTGTACTTGAGAAAGGAATTACATCGCCCGAAGAAATTCTCAACCGACTGAACAAAGGTGTGATGATCGCACTGAAGCAGGGTCAGCACGAAGAAGACACTCGCGATGGAATGGACATTGCGATCTGTGTATTCACTGATGGTTCACATGAACTTGAATTTGCCGGAGCATTGCGTCCACTTATTCTCATCCGTAGAGGAGAGTTGACCAAAGTCGATAGCGATCGCTTCCCGATTGGTGGAAATCTCACTGACAAAGTGAATGAGTACACGCTGAAGAAGATTCCACTTGAAAAAGGCGACATGCTTTATATGTTCTCCGATGGATACGCGGATCAGTTTGGTGGCACGCGCGGGAAGAAATTCATGGTGAAGCATCTTCTTGAATTGCTGCGTGAAGTTGAAAATCTTCCTTTATCCGAACAGGCTGCTAAGCTTGAAGAGGCATTTGATACGTGGAAAGAGAGCTACGCGCAGGTGGATGATGTACTCGTAGTCGGAATCCGCGTTTAGTTCCAGGTGCTCAGTTCTCGGTGCTCGGTTGTTCTGAGTTCTAATGTTCTTGGTTCAACCGCGAATCTAAAAACAAAGTACACCGCACTTCGCACAACCGAGAACCGAGAACTGAGAACAGAGCACCGCGGGGATTGGAATTACAGACCAACTGTTAGGAATTCCCGCCAATGTTGGCAAAATCGCGCTTATTTACGGAACCCTTAGGCTTATGGACACGTAAGATTCCAACGTAGCGCTTTCCCGTTATTTCGGCTAAAAATCTATATTTGTTAAACCAATGGACCTGGTAAACGTCCTAACTCACAAATAACACGACCCACATGAACCGCATTGCTCTCTCCGTTGCCATTTTGTTCTGCGCTACTTCCGTGATGTATATCGGATGTAAGAAAGACGACGTCGCTGACACTGAAACCACTTCTTCTACAGACAACAGTTTGTGCGAAGGTGAATTCATGCGCGTACTGCCAACTGTAAATAAGATTGCAATTGATGAGCCGGGCGTTCACCGCTGGGGACCAGGCGGACCAAGTGTTCAGTCGTGTGAAGTTATTACTGTTTCAACACCGAATCAGTTCCCACTTACAATGACTATCGATTACGGTACAGGCTGTACTGATACGACCGACGGCAAAGTGCGTAAAGGAAAGATGATCATTGCTATGGATCGTCCGTGGGATTCAGTAGGCTGTGTAATGGTTGTGACGCTTGACAGTTTCTATGTTGGAGCAATTCACTTCGAAGGAATTACAACAATTACACGTACAGCGCCTGACGCATTCAATATGGTTCTGAGCAACGGTCACTGCAGCAAAGCGGGATCTGCACCTTGGGAGATCGACTGGAACACCAACAAGACTGTGCGTTGGACATCTGGTATCGGAAACTCTGCTACGAATCAGGTTATCGAAATCACCGGAACGAATACCGGTACCGACCGTAACGGACAGACTTTCACAGCGACAATTACAACACCTATTATCCGCGATATGAGCTGCACATGGATCACACAGGGAACTGTGGTATTGACTCCAGACGGCAAAGCAGAGCGCGTGATCGACTTCGGAGCTGGTATCTGCGACAACCGCGGAACTATCACCATCGAAGGGAATACATTCGAGTTCACGATGCAATAAGTCGTTAGTTCAGAGACAAAAGACGGGAGTGTCAAGGTAATGTCATGCCTTACTCCCGTCTTTCGTCTTAAGACTCCCGACTATTTGTTGTGAATC
>CAYUTR010000035.1:0-22321 GCA_964447465.1 uncultured Chryseobacterium sp. | reverse complement strand
GGATTAACAGTGACATTCCCCAACAACGAAGATTACTATTACGAGCTCACGGATTTCTACGAAGCACACGACCAGCAGGAAAAAGCCAATGAGATCTACAAGACGATGGCGAAAAAATTTCCGTACTCGGCAACTCCACACCTGAAGCTTGCTGAAGTAGACAAAGCGAAAGGTCTCGAAGCCGAAGCGTACAAAGAAGCTATGGCTGCGTTCAGCATTCCGGAACAGCTCGACAACAAGATTGCTTACCTGAACAAGTGGTACCCGATAGGTGACAGCGCTGCTCCACTTTCTCCGGCGAAGAAAAAAGAATCGGATTCACTTTGCAGCGTGATGCGTCGCACACATAAAGAAGATCCGCGTTCGTACACTGTGAGCGGAGATTACATGATGAAAGCCGGACGTTCAAAAGATGCGCGCGCTCAGTACCGCAAAGCGATTGACCTCAGCAAAGATTCCTACGCGCCGTGGAAACAATTGCTCGTGCTCAATGATGAGAACAACGACGATGCACAACAGGAGAAAGACTGCAAAGAAGTACAGGAGCTTTTCCCGACACAACCTGACGCATATTTCTATCTCGGAGAAATCCAGTTCAAGAAGAAAAATTACGATGCAGCCCGCTTCAATCTGCAGACCGCAATGGATTACAACCTCGACAATCCCGGCATGGACCGCGAGATCCGTGTGATGTTTATTGCTATACATCGCGCGAAAGGTGAAGTGAAGGAAGCAGACGCCCTCATAGAAAAAATGAGCAAGACTGAGCCGAACAATCTGGATTGGAAATTTCAGCTGGCTCAGTCTTTGCTGGACCAGGAGAAAGAATACTACCGCGCGGAGCAGATGATGATCAAAGTGGTGGAGAAAGATTCTACGAACGCAGAATACTTCAACCTGCTCGGGTGGATTGAATTCAACATGGGCGATTATACGTTGGCTGCAGAATACATGTCGAAGGGACTTGCGATCTCACCAAACAATGCGAAGATGAACGAGCGCATGGGCGATATTCAGTTCCGTCTCAAGAATACGGATGAAGCCGTGAAGTATTGGAACAAAGCAAAAGCGCAAGGCGGAACAAGTCCTGCACTGGAAGACAAGATCAAGAACCGTAAGCTGAAGGATGAGTAAGGTTTCCAGTTCCCGGTTTCCGGTTTTGGGAACTTTGATGTTCACCACGTGGAAGAATGAAATTAATGAGAAGTAGAAAAACAGTTTGGTCATTGCTGACATATGTAGTTACATGTGGCGTGATTTTGTCGACTGCTGTTTCGTTCACTTCCTGCAAGAAGAAAAAGAAAAACAACACTGACGTTGTTGATACGACAGCTTCAGGTCCCTGCAAACTCGATTACAAAAATCCACGAACACTCATCGCAGGAATGCGCAAGAGTGAATTCCGTTTTGAATGGATGATTGCGAAAATGACTTGCGAAGCTTACGACGACAGCTCACGTGCATCGTTTGAAGTGAATCTCCGCATGCGCAAAGACAGCGTGATCTGGATGAATGTACTCGGTCCGTTGAACATCAAAATTGCACGCGTACTCATCACAAAAGATTCTGTGAAGTTCATTCAGTACCAGGACGGAACTCTTGGTGCGCAACCGAAATGTTTCCAGGGCGATTTTGCATTGCTCAGCCAGATGTTGCAGACAGATGTTGATTACGACATGATGCAATCGTTGCTCATCGGAAACAGCGTAAGCTTTTATGAAGAAGATGAAAAACTTCGGTCATCGATCAATCAGGGCGAGTGCAGATACACGTTGAGTACGATCCGCAAACGCAAACTACGCAAAGTGCTGGACGGACAAAAGCTTCCACAAGATCCTTTGCAGACCATCAGTCTTGATCCTGCACAGTCGTTCAAAATCATGAGCATCTTCTTTCTCGATGAGCAGAATCGTACGTTCCGCGCCAACTACTCGAAGTTCGCAACCCTCGATTCTATGCAATTTCCGTACAAAGCAGAGTTTTTTGTGCGTGGACTGAGCCGTTCTGCAGGCGGTTGGCTCGAATACACGAACATCAAACTCAATAAACCGACCGATTTCCCGTTTTCTATACCAGACGATTGTGTACCTATAATCATTCCAGCCAATGAAAAATAGATTGAACACTAAGGTCCTTGTTCCTATCCTGATGATTTTCATCCTGGCAATCGCTGTTCCGGTAGCGTACGCACAGAAGGACAAGAAGAAGACAACTACCAAGACGAAACCGAAAGAAAAGAAGGAAGACAAGGCCACACTCGAGGCTAAGAAAACCAATCTGCAATCGGAAATCGATCTGACGAACAAGCTGCTTGCAGAAACGCGTCGTAACAAAACGCTTTCGTTGAGTCAGCTTGTTGCGCTGAATAAAAAAATTGAAGCGCGTCAGGAACTCATTGCAACCATCAACGAACAGATTGCCGGACTCGATAAAGAAATCAGTATCAAGCAGGCCGAGATTGTAATACAGGATTCTGCGCTTGCAAAAATGAAACGCAATTACGCACAGATGATCGTGTTTGCGTACCGCAACCGCAATTCATCTTCGAATGCGATGTTTCTTTTTTCTGCAGATGGATTCAATCAGGCCATCCTGCGGATGAAATATCTTCAGCTCATCAGTACAGGGCGCAAACTGCAGGGGCAGAAAATCGTTACTACGCAGCAGGAACTGAATGATCAGTTGGCTGCGCTGGAAGCAGACAAAGCAGAAAAGAAAGCCTTGCTTGGCAATGAGGTAACCGAACAGGGAACGCTTGCGCAGGAGAAAGATGAGAAGGATGCAACGTTCCGTGGATTGCAAACGAAGGAAGCAACGTTGAAGTCTGATCTCGCGAAAAAGAATTCGCAGAAGACTGCTACGGACAGTGCAATTGCGCGATTGATCCGCGAAGAAATTGCGCGACAGGTTGCAGCTGCTGCCGCTGCTGCTAAGCCGCCGGTAGCAACTACGCCACCAAAAGGAAACACTCCTCCAAAGGGAAATACACCGCCGGCCAACACACCTCCTACTCCAACGAAAGTTACGTTGACGCCGGAAGCAAAAACGCTCGGAGAAAATTTCGCAAGTAGTCAGGGGAAATTACCTTGGCCTGTGGAGCGCGGAACAATTGTAAGTCGTTTTGGAAAACACGCTCATCCTGTTCTTGCCGGTGTTACCACCCAGAATAATGGAATTGATATTTCAACAAGTTCGGGAAGCATTGCACGCGCCGTGTTTGATGGCGAATGCACAGGACTCACAAACATTCCCGGTTCCGGTTGGCTCGTGATTATTCGTCATGGAGAATATCTCACGGTGTATTCACAACTCGAAGAGTCGCTGGTAAAAATCGGCGACAAAGTGAAAACGAAGCAGAGCATCGGAAAGATCGCAACCGATCAGCAGGAAGGAACGACAGAACTACACTTCGAAGTTTGGAAGAGTGGTGGAATTAAGTTGAATCCAGAGAGTTGGATTACGAAGTAGTGAGTTAATCAGCAAAGACTGACATTCTAAAAACTCCCCGGCACTTTCTTTCCGGTCTTTGCTTCGTAAAGCTCTTTCAGCAATTCATACTTCTCTCGCAACTCTGCATAATCCTTCTTCACCTGCACCAATTCAGCCTCAGGAGATAACGCTCCTTTTTTCTGCTTGCCATATGGCGCACGCGATTGTTGCACCGCATTGGTCGTGTTGAAATACATGAAGAAGTCGAAATCCAAAGCCTTACCCAGACGGTGCAGTAAGTCGGTATCAATCGAATGCCGCTTATAGATGTTGTAAACGTTCTGTTTGGTCGATTTGATCTTGCGCGCCAGCTCGGTAGGACCGATTCTCAGTTCTTTTGCCCTTGCTTCCACCTTTTCTCCTATGCGCATGGTCAAAAATATCATCGCAAAGGGCTAATTATACTTGCCCTCAGTATCATATTTATTGCCTATGTGGTAAATATTTATTTACTTTAAAGGCTGGATTTCGATTTACACCGTAGGAGGAGATTTTATCTGCTCCTTTTTCAGCGCAACCCGCAGGTCCCCCCGGCGGGTTTTTTTGCCGGTCTCGGTACGGCTCAATTCTATGGCCAATCAAATTGAGGCGCCTACTCGACCTGACAAAAAATACCGCGAACTATTGTCAGTTCGAGTAGCCATATCGATTTTATGTGCCTCAGATGCAGGCGTACCGAGAATTGACTGCCGACAATTGCATTGTCAGGTCGAGTAGCCACATCCATTTTATTTGCCAATGATAGAGGCATACCGAGACATGACAAGCGCCGATTATCGGTAATTTTACGCCATGAAGAATCTGTGGTTAATCCGTCACGCCAAGTCATCGTGGAGCCAGGGCGAGTTACAGGACAACTTTCGTCCGCTCAACGAACGCGGCTACCGCGATGCACAGGAAATGTCGGCACGATTGAAGAAGAGCGGGATCATGCCCGACCTGATTATTTCGAGTCACGCTATACGTGCCTATTCTACCGCGATGATTTTCGCAGACGTGCTGAAATATCCTCACGGCGACATACGCATCATCACAAAACTGTATGGTGCTACCACTGCAAGTTACATGAGTGCAATACACACGCTGCCCGATCAATACAACACTGTTTTTCTTTTCGCGCACAATCCTACGATTTCACAAACCATGGAATTGCTCGGAGGATTGGAACACCAGGAATTACCAACTACCGGAATGGCGCATATTCAGTTTGTACACAATTCTTGGGCAGAGTGCGCAGCGAGATCGGGAAAACTTATGCTGCTCGATTATCCTAAGAACGGCCTCGATTAAGAATATTAATATTATGTTATTTCATTGTGTGCGTTTTGCGACGCGATTTTTAGTGAGTTAATTACAGCCCGTATGAAGAGCAGGAAAGTACCATTGGTAAACCGCGAATTGAGCTGGCTGTCGTTTAACGATCGCGTGCTGCAGGAAGCAGAAGATGACAACAATCCCTTAATCGAACGTTTACGATTTCTCGGTATTTACTCCAATAACCGCGATGAGTTTTTCCGTGTGCGTGTTGCAACGCTCAAGCGTATGGTCAAACTCGGCAAGCGTGCCGTGCAGCTGATTGGTGAAGATCCTGAAGTGCTGCTCGAGCAGATTCAGAAAAGATACTTCGGTGCTTCACAACGTTTCGATCGCGCTTACCAGGTGATCATTCGCGAACTGGAGAATCACAACATTCATATTCTTGATGAGAATCATCTTACGCCACAACACGGTGCGTGGGTGCTCAATCATTTCCGCCAGCAGGTTTTGCCGTCGCTGTTTCCGATTATGCTCGACAGCGCTCCGTCTTTTCCTTACCTGAAGGATAAGTCGGCGTACCTCGCAATAAAGCTTGTGCGCAGAGTGCGAGGCAAAAAACCGCGTTACTCACTCATGGAAATTCCCACTGAGCAGATGTCGCGCTTTGTTGTGTTGCCGGTGAACGAAGGCAAGCAATACGTAATTCTCCTCGAAGACATGATCCGTTATTGTCTCGGAGAAATTTTCCCGATGCACGAATATGCCCGCATACAGGCGTATACGATAAAACTTACGCGTGATGCTGAGCTGGATATCGACAACGACATTTCGAAAAGTCTCGTTGAGAAAATTTCAGGAAGTCTCAAGAAGCGCAAGAAGGGTGAACCCGTCCGCTTTGTGTACGATCGCCGGATTTCTTCCGACATGCTGGAGTTTCTCAAGAAGAAACTGAAGATGCTTGGTGGCGAGAATATGATTGCCGGATCGCGTTACCACAACTTCAAAGACTTCATCGCATTCCCGGATCTTGGACACAAAGAATTGGTGTGGCCGGTTGCGGAACCCATGTCCCATCCTGCTTTCGTTCGCGGCAAAAATATGTTCCGCGTGATACGACGCGGCGATGTAATGCTGCACTATCCGTACCAGTCGTTTCACCACATCATCGATTTGTTGCGTGAAGCTTCGATCGATCCGCGTGTTGTGTCAATACAAATTACGATCTATCGCGTTTCCAGAGATTCGAATATCTGTAACGCACTCATCAACGCGGTGAAGAATGGTAAGAAGGTGACTGTTGTAATGGAACTACAGGCGCGCTTCGATGAAGAGAACAATATCTTCTGGTCGAACCGTTTGCAGGAAGAAGGTGCAACAGTAGTTTTCGGTGTGGCCGGAATTAAAGTTCACTCGAAAATGTTCCTGATCACGCGACGCGAAGATGGATTGCTTGTCAACTACGCGCACATCGGTACGGGTAACATGAATGAATCGACCTCGCGCATTTACACCGACAAGTCGTTGCTTACATCCGATCCACGTATCGCCAACGAGGTTGGACAGGTATTTGGCTTCTACCACGATAACCTGCGTCACGGAGAATACAAGCACTTATTGGTGTCGCCATTCTCAATGCGACGCAAGCTGGTATCCTTTATCGATAAAGAAATCCACAATGCCAAGAAGGGCAAACCGGCGTGGATGATGATCAAGCTGAACAACCTGGTAGATCAGAACATGATCACCAAACTCTATGAAGCAAGTGAGGCGGGAGTGAAAATCAGACTGATAGTGCGTGGCATCTGCTCAATTGTTCCGGGCGTTGAAGGTTACAGCACGAACATCAGGGGCATCAGTGTGGTTGGTCGCTACCTCGAACATTCAAGAGTGTTCATATTTTGTAACGGAGGCGACGAGAAGTATTTTATATCTTCGGCTGATTGGATGACCCGCAACCTTGATTTCAGATCTGAAGTTGCAGTCCCGGTGTACGACAGGACGATTCAGCAGGAGATGAAAACCATTCTTGAGCTGCAATGGAAAGACAACACCAAGGCGCGGGTGATCGGAGGGAAAACCGAGAATGAATACGTTGTTACGCGCAGCACGGCAAAGGTGAACGCTCAGCAGGAAATTCGAAAGTATCTCTCCAAAACAGGTAGAAACCAGTTTGGGAAGAAGAAGATTTGAAATTCGCCGCAATAGACATAGGCTCCAATGCCGTTCGACTATTATTTGCCAACGTTTACGAAGGCAAGGATGAAGCGAATTTTAAGAAGGCGGATTTAATCCGCATTCCGTTGCGATTGGGAGAAGATGCCTTTCTCAATAAAAAAATTTCCTACGAGAAAACAGAGAAGCTCATCATGGCGATGAAAGCTTTTCGTCAGCTCATCGATTTTTACGAGGTGGAAGATTACAAAGCCTGTGCTACCTCGGCCATGCGCGAAGCATCCAATTCAAAAGAAATTATTGAGCGCATCTGGAACGAGTCGACCATCAATGTGGAAGTGATTGACGGAAAAACCGAAGCACAGATTATTTATTCCAACCACGTAGCGGAGCACCTCGATAAAGAGAATAACTATCTCTACATCGATGTCGGAGGCGGCAGCACGGAGCTTACCATTTTCTCGCAAGGCAAAATCATTGCTTCGAAATCATTCAACATCGGAACGATCAGGATTCTCAACAAACTCGTAACAGGAGAACACTGGGACGCAATGAAAGAATGGATCGTGCGGAAGACTTCAGATGTTCATCCGCTCGTTGCAATCGGTAGCGGTGGCAATATCAACAAGATTTTCAAGATGTCGCGCAAGAAACAGAATCGGCCGATGACTATCGAAAAACTGAAAGAGTTGTACGACTTTCTTAATTCGTATTCGCTGAAAGACCGCATCGAAGTGCTTGGATTAAATCCCGATCGTGCCGACGTAATTGTTCCTGCAGGACGTGCTTTTCTCACGGTAATGAAGACCGCGCAGATCGACCGACTCTTCGTTCCGCAGATCGGAATGGCTGATGGACTGATTCATCTTCTCTATGAAAATTATCTGGCGAAGAAGGGAAAAGGTCTTGTGTTTGCACAACCCTGAAACCAAATCAACCTCTATATGAAAACTAAATTTCTAAGCGCATGCCTCGGCGTTGCTGCTGTAATTTTCTCAATCGGATTTCTGATTCGTTCTATTGCTCCTGCGAATGCAACACCGTCCCCGTCACCTGAAGAGTTTATTCAGCAAGGAACCAATCAAATCGGACGTTACATGATGTCGATTTCGCCTGAAACGCCGGACACGTATGAGCTCGTTTTTATCTGGGACACTGAGACCGGCGCGAATGTCAAGTATATCAAAAATAACACAACCAAATCTTACGAGAAATCTGTTATTCAGTTGCCGCAAAAACCCTTGTAGTTCCTGCATAACCCTTCCAAAGTTTACGAGGAATCACATGATTCTTCAAAAACTTTGGAAGGGTTATTCTTAAATTGCGGTAATGAGATCACGACGTTTGCTTGTATTTCTTTTCATCAGCGCTCCATTGTTCATTGCTGCACAGGTTTCCTACTACACGAGAATCGACAGTGCGGAAATGCTGGAAATGCGTGAGAAGAAAATCAAGATCCGCTATTCGTTGAAACAGCCTTTCGATAGTGTCACCGGTAAATTGAACACGAAGGGTCCGTTCGATACTACTTACACCGAATACGATCGCATGGGACGCGAATTGCAGTTCAGTTCTGTCGACAATGAAGGTGTGAGATACCATTCCTTTCTTTTTTATGATTTGACGGGAAAAGTTGTCCGGCACTTCCATTTCCAGCTTGATTCGACAAGCGGATATGTTCACTATTATACCTATAACGACAAGGGCCAAGTCGTGCGGGAATTAGCCTGTAAAAGAGATAATTCCAGAGAGGTCCCTTACAAAGAAGATACGTTTTATTACAATGAATCGGGACAACTGATCAGGCAGGAATCGTATTACGTCCGCGATAATGATTCCCGGAAACTTGAGTCAACTCACCTGTTTTCCTACTTCTCCGGAGCGGAAAATCTGGAAATTGAAGTCCATCTCAGAGCCAATGGCGACACCTTTAATGTCGACAGCACATATCGGAACAGGTATAATAAATCCTATCATCATCGCGGTGTCCATTACCAGAGTAACAACCGGAACAAACCGAATTCGAAAATTCTCGTCTGCGATTACGGCCTTACAATAGACACTATGGGCGCCCGCGTAAAACGCACACACGTTGCGAAATTTTTCGATTACGATCATGGCAAACTAAATCAATTGGATACGGATACAAGTTTCTATGACCGACATGAGAATCTCATGGAGTCCCGGGGCGAAAAGTATATCGATATATTCTTTTATGATGACAACGGGGAGTATGATTTCATGATACGTTACAATCGTCAATACCAACCGCTGTACAGGCGAACGGCATCATCATACATTTATTACCAGTAGCTTTGTAGTTCTATGATCCGCGCACTTCGAGTTCTCTTCGGAATTTATGCCTTGTTACTTTTCCCGGTGACGTTGATCGTAATGACGATTCTCTACGTCATCATCTTCACCTGCTTTTCTAAGAAACGAGCACCGCATGTTGCACACGGATTATCGCGCATCTGGGCGCGCATACTCACGATCATTTTTTTCGGACCCGTGCGTATCCGCAACAAACATTTCATCGATCCGAAAAAAACATATGTGATTGTAGCGAATCATCAATCGCAACTCGATATCCCGGCTTATGCATTGTCGTGCAAAAACACAATTCGTTTTCTCGCGAAAGCAGAGCTCACAAAAATTCCGTTGATGGGTTACATCATCCGCAACCTGTATCTCACCGTAAATCGGACAGATCGTTCTGATCGTAACAAGAGCATTGAAGTGATGCGTAAGTCGCTGGATGCAGGAATTTCTGTTTTTCTCTGTCCGGAAGGAACGCGGAACAAACACGAAGATCCACCACTGCTCGAGTTTCGCGATGGCGCATTTCGTCTTGCAGTAATAACGCAAACTCCACTTGCGGCATTGACGCTGCTCAACACAGGTAGAAAATTATCTCCGTTACAACCAATCGCATTAGCTCCAGGCATTATTCATGGTGTGTGGGATGAGCCCATCGAAACCAAAGGCATGACACTGGATGATGTGCCCGCGCTAAAGGAAAAAGTGCGACAAAGCATGGAAAAACACCTTCGGGAGTACAGGAACAGCCGATAATTTTTCGCTGACAACGCCTGCCGATTTTTGCCTATTTTTGCCCAGCAAAACTTCCCGAAATGAATCTTCGTTCACTGTTAATTTTCGCGCTCGTCGCAACTTCATTTATTGCGTGCAAAAAAGATGATCCGGAACCAACACCGGTAACTCCTGCTGCGCCAAGAATATATTTTACGTTCAAGTTCGACAGCACACAAGTGCGACTCGATAATCTTGGCGATACAGCTGGTGTTCCTGCGGGACATAGCGCACAGTCGCCCGTGTTTCATTTCATGTCGACACACTACATTGAAATGGTTCCGACGATGTGGACAGCACTCGGCGGAGGAACGGTGGTGTATGTAGGGCCATCAACAACAGCAGGCGGACCAAACGCAATTAATTTCGATAGTGCAATTGTTGTCGGAGAAAATCAGGAAATTGTTTCCCTGCCGCTTTCAACGTTCACTCCCGGAACTTACAACTACCTGCGCGTGTCGTTGTCGTATCAGAACTACGATGTGAAAGTTCGCGCGAACAGTATTGATTTCACCGGACGTCTTGCTTCTTTCATTGGCTACAACACGTACATCAGCACGTTCAACGTAAACACGATGCCTGTTGCGGTGAACGACGATAAGCTTCAGGGTTATTGGGCGTTCGAAGCATTCTCGCAACTTACAATCGGACAAGCGCCTCCCGGAGCAACAACAGTTCCGAATCCGCTTTTCGCAACATCACCAATTCCGCAAGGATCGTGTGTTGTAACAGGACAATTCGCAGCGCCGGTTGTAATCACCGGAAACGAAACTCAAGATATTCACGTGATCATTTCGCTTTCAACAAACAACAGTTTTGAGTGGATAGAAAACAGCACTCCGGGAATTTATGAGCCGTTGAATGGAGATACCGTATGTGATATGGGAGTCCGTGGACTCTTACCGATCGTTCAGTAAAACAGTCATGCAGTCGAACAGTCATACTGTCGAACAGTCCGGCAGATAAGTAGTCGACAGTAAGTGAAATATTGATTTATGAAACACATCCTTGTAATTGCACTTTCGGTTTTTTTGTTTTCCTGTGGCGATGGAACAACAGCGGTTACCGAAGATTCAACACAGAACGATACCACTGTTGTAAGTGTGGTAAGCAGCTGGAAACAGCTTGCTGAAAGCTGGAGTGCTTCGCTAAACCTGCGGAATGCTTCTATCATGAGATCGTTTTACGCGGACTCGGTATTGTATTACGGCGATCATCTTTCTTCTGATGAAGTAGTTCACCGTCAGACGGAATACTTCGCGATGAATCCCGATTACAAACAGAAGATCACGGAATACATCGAAGAAATTCAGCAGCCCGACGGAAGCTGGCTCGTGAAAATCATCAAGCAGGTAACTGCAAACGGGAAGACGGCTGAATATCCTGCATCACTTGTGTTCGCGAACGTAAATGGTATCTGGAAAATTACTGCGGAGAGTGACGACATCACCGACCTCAACAAAGCGAAAAGTCTCCAGGCCCAGTACGATCATCCATCTACAACAATAGAAGGACTGCTTGAAGAAAATACCGGATTCGCGCGAATCAATGGTGGCGATCCGAAAAGCGATGCACGCGTTCCGTACTATGTGCTTTGGTCCAAAAACACATTAGACGTTATCGCAAGCCCTGAGCAACAGAAAGCAGGAATTGTAAGTGAGTATTCCGTTGAGCGCATACAGTTAATGGGCGATGAAGAGCAGATCCAAAAACTGCTGAACAGGAAAGTTCGCATCACCGGAAAACTGAGTCATTCCTCCAACGATCAGCATTTCACGACAGTGATCATGAATGTGGAACTGATAGAGGAGGTTCTTTAAATAGTAGGCAGTACAAAAAGTAGGCAGTAGGCAGTAGGCAGTTCAAGCCATAGCCTAAGAATAACATCGGAGATACTGGTTTAGCTTAATACTCCCGAAGAAATATTCACTTGCTATACTGACTGCCTACCGCCTACTGTACTACTGCCTACTGTTTTCTTATCTTTGGCCGTGCTCCAACGCTACTTTCAGAAACCTCTTTTTCGTGATGCAGTTTTTTTTATTCTGCTCGCGTTGGCAATGGGTACAGTGTGTTGGGATTCCAAACTTAACGAAGGTCCCACCGAACCGCACCTGTGGAGACAAAGTGATTGTGTTTCGCTTACCCAATACTACGCAAATGGAACGCCGTTCTTCGAACCAGAAATGCACTCGCGCATAGGCGACGATGGCAGATCAGGAAAAACAGTCGCGGAATTTCCAATCATCTATTATGTAATCGGAAAAATCTGGTCAGTCACCGGCGTGCAATTCTGGATATTCCGATTGTTCAATGGACTGTTCTGCGTGGTCGCGATGATGTGCTTATATCGCACGCTGCAGAAAATTACCGGCTCATGGTTCTGGTCAGCGTTGGGCCCTTTTCTATTGCTCGCTTCACCGGTGTATGCATTTTATGGAATTGGTTTTCTCACCAACATTCCTGCTCTCAACACTGTGATCGTTGCATGGTACTTCATTCAACGGTATTACGGCGAACAAAAAATGAAACACCTGGTATGGGCCGCTGTGTTTTTCTCGCTGGCTGGTTTGCTGAAGGTTTCTGCAATGACGAGTTACTTGATGTTGCTTTTTGTACTCGGACTGGAATTGATCCGCATTGGAAAATTCAAAAAAGAAGGAAAGTTTTTTCCGAAACCATTTGTCGCAGCCGCTGTGCTCATTGTTCCGTTAATCATTTGTCTCTGCTGGTATCTTGGTTTTGTGGAATCGTATTGCAACGAACACGCAGCAAGATATTCATTCACTTCTCCTGTTCCGGTGTGGGAAGCCGATGAACAGTTGTCCACGCGAACATTGCATGCGTGGTTCACCTACACAGCTTATCAGATTTATCCGCCTTACGTTTGGTTCTTCTTCATTGCGGGCATGTTGTTTCTGATTACACAGTTCCGTCGCATTAACCTTTTCTGGATCATTGCTATGCCGGTGGTATTTATCGGACACGCTATGTTCTCCATGCTTTTCTTTTTCTGCCTCGATGGTCATGACTATTATCATATTGATCTCCTGATATTTTTCGTCATCACGTATGCTGCGATGGCAAAATACATTGCCGAGCGTGAAGAAAATAAAATACAGACTCGGATGCTACGTGTTGTAGCGGCAGCCGGAATGACCTGGTGCGTGCTTAGCAGTGGGGCAAATATCAATCTCCGTTATCATGGTTGTTATGATAAGTGCGGCTACTATGAAATGTTTGCCAATCAGACAACGATCGACCTGCTCAACCTCTATCATTCATGGGACGTGCAGAAAGAACCTTATCCGCACATCGGTGATGAACTCACCCGACGTGGATTCGGAGACACGACCATTGTTATCGCGGCAAACGATGTTTCATTCAATAGTCTGCTTGTTAAGCTCAACCGTCCGGGCTTTACCGGCATGGCCGACTTTCAGCTCGACAGCTTGTCCACTCAGGGGAGAATTGAGCGGGGAGCAGAAATTCTTATCGTTGAAAATCCCGAACAAGAACAGCGTGGAATCAATAAATTCATGGATTACCTACTGTTTCGTGAGGGCAACATTGGTGTCTACGATTTGCGTCCTTATAAGAGTAGGCAGTAGTTCAGTAGGCAGTAGGCAGTAGTTCAGTAGGCAGTAAGTGAGGGGTCACATTGCATTTCTACCGGCACCGAAAACGACTGCGTTATTACTCCTTCCTACTTTGATTTGACCATATCGACTGCCTACTGCCTACTAAGCGACTGCCTACTTTTTCCTTATATTTACGGCTCACAAAAACCACGCTATGAAGCTTTTATCTACTCTCGCAGTATTTGCGCTTTTCACAACAGTTCTTTCTGCACAATCATTCAGTTCACCTGAAAGTGTGGAATATGATGATGCTGGTATGCGTTGGTTTGTGGGACAAAACGGCTCAGGAGTCATCAATGTTTATTCTCCTGGATCAGGCACTCTTCTTCCTTTTGCATCTGGATTAGGTTCAGGTCCTCACGGAATGGAAATCATGGGCAGCGTGTTATACGTTTGTGATGGTTCAACCATTCGCGGATACAATCTGTCGAACGGCGTGCAATCATTCACCTTGAATCTTGGTGCAACATTTCTGAACGGCATCACTACCGATGGTTCGAACTACCTCTTTGCAACAGACTTCACAGCGAAGAAAATTTATCGCATCCGTCCGTCAAACAGTTCATACAACATCATGGCGTCGACTACTTATTCTCCAAACGGAATCTATTACGATGCTGTTGGTGCACGTTGTGTATTTGTAAACTGGGGCAGCTCTGCGCGTATCCAGGCGATGGCTATGGGCGACTCTTCAATAACCACATTGTATACTTCTACAACGAGCAACATGGATGGTATCACGCGTGACGCAACCGGATACTGGTACGTTTCAACATGGGGCGGAAACGCATTGCGCCGTTTCGATGCAACATTCTCCGCTGCACCTACGTCTGTGATGACCGGCCTTTCAAGTCCTGCCGATCTTGATATCAATCTCGCTGGCGATTCAGTCGGCATTCCGAATTCAGGAAGCGGAAACAACGTGGTGTTCTACACGATTGTAACCGGAATCGAAGCTCCAGCTATTGCGGTGATCGGTCAGACATACCCTGTTCCTGCTACAGAGAGTTTCAAGATTGTAATCGGAACTCCTGTTCAGGATGGCGTTGCAGAAATCTACGATATGGCAGGCAAGCTGGTGCGTCGCGAGAATTTTTCCGGTACAACTCTTCTGATGGGTCGCGAAGATCTTCCGTTCGGACCTTACATGGTAATTATCCGTGAAGGCGAAAACAAAGTCTTCGAGGGAAAAATCATTTTTGCACCGGCAGAGTAGTTCGTGGCGTCAGGGTCGTATCCTGACACAGGATCGATACCGTGTCAGGATACGACCCTGACACCACGTTGCTAACATTTCTTGTGATCCCGACTGCGAACAGTTAACTCCTAAACTGCGAACTTAGAGTATGCAGAAGTTCCGGAGTTACTCGCGTTGGTTCGGACGATTCACGTACCGCTTCTTCGAAGTTTTCTTTCTCATTGTAGCCAGCTGGGTGCTGATGTCGATTCTGCTTCCGCATATCCGCGTGAATGGAAGTTTCACAACACAGAAAGATGGGGTGCAAATTTTCATCCGCTCCAATGGTGTTCACACGGATTTCGTTTTACCGGTACGCAACAAACTGTATCGTTGGGATTCCGTTTTTCAGCCGGAGAATTTTAATGCCGACAGCAATTACAATTTCATAGCCATGGGCTGGGGCGATAAAGGATTTTTCCTGAACACTCCAACGTGGGATGATCTCACCTTCTCCACCGCATTTGTTGCAGCAAGTGGAATCGGAGAATCAGCAATGCACGTCGATTATGTCGGCACGGTTCCGAAAGTCAGTCCGCGCATTCGTGAGTTTACGATCAGCGAAGAACAATATCGTGCGTTGATCGCATACATCAATTCATCATTCCGCTTCGATAACAATAATGTGATGATGATCGATCAAGCCGGTTATGGCAAGCACGATAAATTCTTCGAAGCAAACGGACAGTACAGTTTGTTTCAAACCTGCAACGAATGGACAGGCGATGGAATGGAGGAAGCGGGATTGCCGGTAGGTGTGTGGACGCCGTTGGAAGATGGGATAATGGGTAAGTAATCAACTTCGCCTATATTCGTTCTGAAATCCAAATCGTTCCGCGCTGCGAAAGTCATGCAATCCCGAAAAATTTCGGACACCACAATACTGACCACGGGTATCATTGCCTGGTTGGTACTTGCGTTTGCTGCAATCAAGCTGTCTATTATCTATGCCACAAGCCCGAGGCTGGCGTATTTGCTTGCTTACAATATTTCTTCCTTCATCTTCCTGATGTATTTTATCGGATATTTTAAAGAGCGCTTCGGATTTGGTTATCTCGTCCTGCTGATTGTGGCGTACAATGTCGGGATCAACATACTTCACTTTTTATACAATCATCTTTTTCTTCTTGAGCAGCCGCCATCTGAATATGCCCGCGTGTCTGCCTCGTGTGTCATCAATATCCCCGTTATGGTGATTACCTGGGCCCTTCTGTATTGGTTTATCAGACGTAAAAAATAATGCAGGCCCATATTATTATACTCACGATCGTTGGCCTTGCTTTCATTCCGGAAGTGATCTGGATTGTACAGTTGTTCCGTAATAAAGCGCAGGAAAGTAACCTCCCGAAAATTACTTTTCGTATCAACTTCATTGTACTTATTCTGGGATCCGCATTGCTTGCACTCGCCGTAATATATGATGTTAATTTCCTCCGCTATAAGGCCCCGATGGAATACAGCAGCTGGAAAGAAATTACGTGGTCCGATTTTCGCGCTATTAAACGACCGCATCAGACACTCCAGGGCAGTACCTACTTTGCATTTATCTCCTCCGAAATTAACGTAGAGCAATCTTCCGATAAGGCAGAAGTAAGAACTTACTTTCACCCTGCCCGGTCATATACGTACAGTGAGACCAATGCCGGCGAGGATCTGTTGCGGCATGAATTGTACCACCTGCACATTACGGAATACTGGGCACGAGTGATACGGAAGAAATTTTCAGAGCTGGGTAGAGAATCAGCTAATGCCGAATTTGTAAATGCTTATCTTCATCGGGAAAATGAATGGCAATATCAATACGACGATGAAACTGCACATGGATATCTTCTCGGCAAACAACGTAGCTGGCAAACGAAAATTGACAGTTGCCTTCTGAGCCTTGAAAAATATTCGGACCCGATAATTAACTTCAAATAAAACTACAATGATCCTTCGCAAGTGCTTTTATTCTATCGTTTCGGTTACGCTTCTGATGATGGCGGGATGTGAAAGTGCACCCGATACAGCGGAACTCTTCCGGTTGGAAAAACAATTCTGGGATGTGGCCGATTATCAGAATGCTGTTTACAAAATTGAATCGACCGCGCCCGGTGATAAAAAGCCGTGTTATGCGGATCCTTCGAGAACCGCAGTGTTCACCAAGCTCGTCGACAAAACCAATATTACGGTTGTTCTTGAAGACGACGCGCTAGGCGTTGGACATCGTGCAGACTTTGCATCAGGAATGTTTGACCAGGCGCGGGACATGGAGGCCGCTTACTACGATGTTGACCGTGAAGACAAGTTCGTTTATCCAATGGAACTGGTTGAGGTTCTCACCTTCGGGCTGTATCTACAGCCCCTCTATTTTGATCTCGGAAATCAGAGAATTCTACAGGATGCCGACGATCCGAACGAGCCCCGCGTTCAGAATCTTATTCATCAGAATGAGCAGACGCTGATTTCCAATTACACTCTTTATCTTGATTATGTGAAGCAGGAAAAAGCATTTTCTTCAGATGGGCTGGCGGCTTATATCGCTGGCATGAATGAGTATTTCCCCAAGCTAATCGACACCTATCCGAAGGATGACTTTAGCGTGATGCGCGAAAAAGCAAGTGACATGGTTAATAAAGCAGAATCCCCGGAACTGAAGGCTGCACTGAACAATATTATTGGAAAGATTGACGCACTGAAAATTGTGCCGACTCCAACCGGTGCCGATTCTCTTTCGCCTACCGTGCAATAATTAATTTTTGCCTGCTCACTTTTTCTCCTGCAACAATTTCGATAAAGTAAATTCCTGCATCCAGATTACTCACCGGAATTTCTGATTCATTGAAATACCTGTTGACCAACTTTCCATCTGAAGTGTAAATCTGCACGGTGTAATTTCCGGCAGGCGGAGTTCCGATTATCACTTTATCATTGGCAGGATTCGGATAAACAGGAATTGTTGTTTCCGGCATTTCTTCTACTGCCAACACAAAACTGCAGGAAGCGTCTGCATCGGCCTGCGATAAATATCCTGTGCGGTGCGCATCCTGACGGAACATCAGCCACTCGGGACATTGTCCGTTTCCTGCTTCAAACATGAATGCTTTTCCGGTGTTCTGTGAATCGGGTGTGTACGTTCCGTATCCGCCAACAACGAAAACATCCATTGTTCCGTCCTGATCGAAATCGGCAACAAGCGGGCCGTGATCAACCATAAAATACGGAAGCCCCGGAGGAAATTGACTCAGGACATTCGTTTGCCACAGCAGTCCATTGTACGGTTCAACGGCAATGATATCTCCCATGTAATAGCCGGCAACCAAATCGAGCGTATCGTTTCCGTTGATGTCTGCAATTGCGCAACCACGGAAAGAAGGAAACGTTGTTGGGAACGACCATTCCGTTAATCCATTCGCTCCGTTGAGCACCCAGATACGTTCATCAAACGTAACCCAATCGTTATTGCACACAACGATTTCCATTGTTCCGTCTCCATCGAGATCTGCAATAGAAATCGCAGCCATGCAACTCATGGGCATTAAGCGTGTCCATTGGGTTGTTCCATCTGCAATGTTCAATGCGCGAACCATTCCGTTGTTCGATCCGATAACATATTCGAGTGTAGCATCTCCATCAATGTCTGCAACAGCTCCACCATGATATGCGTTGTATGTCGACGAAGTATCATACATGTAATTCGTCCAGATGGTATCTTCCGTGAGATAATCATACGCCCACACATACAATCCGGTGACGTTGTAATGATTCGCCATGATGATGTCGAGCATTCCATCGTTGTTTACATCAACCAACGTTGGCTCTGTTTGAATAGGGCCATTATCAACCGAGATGATCTTATCCGTTGAACCATCTTCTCCATTGTACACGCGCAATTCTCCGTTGAAATTGCAGAAGAATATTTCTGCGAGACTGTCTCCATCCATGTCTGCAATTGTAGGAGGAGAATCGCCACCACCGGAAGGCATGCTCCATTTCAGCTGACCGGTCGCTCCATTGATGCAGAATAACGTTGGATTACAGGAACCGTTTATGATCACATCAAGCGTATCGTCATTATCTACATCGTAAATAATTGGTGCTACATCTCCACAACCGCTGATGTCGTAAATCCATTTCACGGTTCCGTCTTCTGCGTTGAGACAGTGTGCGCGTCCGTCGTTGGTGTATGTAGTGAAAACAATTTCGTAATAACCATCGTTGTCCATATCGGCTGCTGCTGCAGAACCAAAGGCCGGAGCGCCGGTGTAGTATTGCCAGTTGATGGAAGGGAATTGTGCGCAGAGCGTAGCGCAGTTGATCAGGAGAACGAGTAGTAGTGCTTTTTTCATGGGGTGCCAGTGTGTTCCTTAAATATAGGAAATTGAGGCGTGGATGTTACCCTCGCCTTTCTCCAACCGCGGGATAAACCCGCGGTAAAGAAAGCGTGCGAGCGTCAATTGTAAGTTGATGTAAGGAATTTGATTAGCCTCAATCTTTCTTCAGCCGCGCCTGTGGTGAGCTTGTCGAACCGCGGGTTTATCCCGCGGCGAAGAAAAGGGCCTACTTCAATTTATCCTTAAACACCTTCTTAAACTTCTCCACCTTCGGCTTCACCACGTACTGGCAATAACCTTGCTCACCATTCTGGTTGTAGTAGTCCTGGTGATACGCTTCTGCTTTGTAGAAAACAGTGGCCTGTGAAATTTCTGTAACCACCGGAGCGCCCCACGTGTTCTCTTTGTTCATCTCCGCCTTGTAGTGTTCAGCTTTCTTGCGCTGCTCATCGTTGTGAAAATAAATCACAGAACGATATTGCGTGCCGATGTCGTTGCCTTGACGGTTCAGCGTTGTAGGATCGTGTGTCTGCCAGAATGCGGCAAGCATTTCGTCGTACGATATTTTCGTTGTGTCAAAAACGATCTGACAAACTTCTGCATGACCTGTTGTTCCGGTGCACACATCGTGGTAAGAAGGATTTTTCACCGTTCCGCCGCTGTAACCCGACTGAACAGAAATCACACCATCGAGCAATTGAAATTGTGCTTCAACGCACCAGAAGCATCCGGCGCCGAATGTGGCTGTATCGTAAACTGGATTCATTATGGTCATAGATTCTTTCTTTGTGGTGTCTGTGTCCGCGATATCACCTGCTGCGGGCGATTGTGCACATGCCGTAAATGAACCGGCAACGAGCAGAGTGGACAATATGGAAATGTATCTTTTCATGTTCTCAATTACGTGCAAAGTTCACTCTTTGGTTCATCGTAAGCAACACTTTTTAACACGCTTCGCACAGAACTCCCAAAATTAACCACATAGGAAGATAGAAAAGTGCCAGGTGGTAAGCGTGGCGCCTGAAGGCGTCCGACATAGCGCACATAGGGTCCTCGTCTCTATTGTGACCTATGCCAGATGCGCTTGCGCATCACGCTTAGAAAACAACAGGCTATGTTTCTATCTTTCTATGTGGTAAGCGTCGCAGACAGCCACAAAAACCGGAACTTGTGAAAGCAAACTATGACCATTCTCCTCCTGATAGCTGCCTGGGTAGCGCTGTTCATCGGCTACGTCTTGTTTCTCAGGATACGCGAGAATATACGTACCGGCAAGCGCTGGCTTGATTTCGGGAAATCCAATTTTCTTGTAGCATCACTCGGCGTGTTTGGAGTAGCGGCTTTGCTGATCAATCTTTTTCATCCGGAGCCTGAATTCAAAACACCGGACGATCAGATTGCATTTGGTGAAACAACACAGCAGCCCTGGGTGAGCAACGAAGCGCTGTGGGATAAAATTGCTGATGAACCGTACAACATCGATGCGCATTTTCAAATCGTACGGAATCACTTCTCGCAATACGATCGAGATCTACAACCTCCGTCTGTAACGGATTTCCGCGCAGAGGAAGAGAAAATGTTTACGTGGTTCACCGACATGAGCGAGAGCCCGGATTCAAAACTGCATGACATCGGACACGTGATGATGGCAGACATTCTGCTCTCACAACCTTTTCCTGATTATCCGGATGCTTCTTTTCACTTGCGATTGATTGACGATCCGACAACGAAGTACGTCAACTACAACGCAGCGAGAATTATGTTGTTCGGTGCAGGATCGTCACTTGCTGAAGAACATTTGTATTCTGAGATACGCAACAAAGGATACAAGAAAGGTGCGTACGAATATCTCGCTGTGCTGTACGAATACGAGCACAGCGACAGTTTGTTGCGAACACTCGTGTATTCCAGCGCTGCAGATTTCATAACTCCGGAGATTCGCTCGAAAGTGTATTACGAAGACAATGCCTTTGGAGAATTCTACGCGTTGAAAATCCGCACACTGCTTGGCGGAATCTCCTGGTGGGGATTATTCGGTGCCACTGCAATTCTACTCGTGTGGATGTACGTGCTCAGTTCATTGGGAAACATTTCCGGCATGCGTTATCACCACATCATCATTCCAATCGTGGTTGGTGGAGTACTCTCCATGCTTTCGTGGTGGTTGTACGCAACGTATCGCTATGGATTTGGTTTTTCCCTTGATGGAACGGTTGTCAACGATTTCATTTTCTGCGTTACGGGAATCGGTTTCATCGAAGAACTCGTGAAGCTCATTCCATTCGTCATCATTTTGCGTTTCACCAACATCATCAAAAAACCGATCGACTACATCATCGTGGCGTCCGCTTGCGGATTAGGTTTCGCCGTGTTTGAAAACCTCATGTACATCTCTTCGTACGGACTCGATGTTATTCATTCCCGCGCCCTCACCTCTTCTGTTTCGCACATGGCCTGCAGCGGAATTGTGGCCTACGGATTTATCCTCTACCGTTACCGCTACACAAAACAGTTCTGGCTCATTCCTGCATTTTTTATTCTCGCGGCTATCGCGCACGGATTCTACGATTTCTGGCTCGTGAACGAAAAAGCACGCGCATTCGGAATCATCACGCTCTTTTTCTACCTCTGCGAAATCCTGGTTTACTTTTCCTTTATCAGCAATGCGCTCAATCAATCGGTGAGGGAAGAAGAAGTTGAAGTCATGGCTCGATTTGACGCAGGTCGCATCACTTCCGTTTTTACCGGAGCAATGGTGCTTCTGTTCGCATTCGAATACATTGCAATTGCTGTTGTGTACGGAACATCCTACAGCAACTCGTCCATCCTGAATGCATTTCTCGCCGGAGGATACCTGATCTTCTTCCTCGCGATCAGATTAGCACAGTTGCGAATAGAACCACAACGCTGGAACAGGATTGATTTTTTGTCGGGGATTTTGCCGAGCCAGATGTTTGGGGAGCGTAAGGAAAAAGAAGAAGAGGAAGAGTCCGTTTAGGGCGCTTTACTCGCCGCCGGTCTTACCATCATCGCGATCGGTATCGCAACCACACTCGCAATCGCGGCAAGATATCCAACGTGTTCGTAGTTCATCACTGTGTGATCTGCTCCTTCTGTGA
>CAYUTR010000034.1:0-22467 GCA_964447465.1 uncultured Chryseobacterium sp. | reverse complement strand
GTGTGCTTCGGTTTAATCTTAAGTGCTTTGAATGCCCGCAGTACTTCAATTGCCTGAACACAACCTGATCCGTCATCGTGCGCTCCCGGACTCAAATCCCATGCGTCGAGGTGTCCACCGAATACAATCACTTCTTCCGGGTGTTCACTTCCGCGGATTTCACCGATAACGTTATAGGATTTATTATCTGCAAACCATTGACAGTTCATTGTCATACGGAATTCTACTTTGCTTCCAGCCACAAGTGCCGCGTGCATTGCTTCAGCATCAACAGTTGAAAGTGCAGCAGAAGGAATGTTTGCTTTGAGCGAATCACTACGCATGACTCCAGTGTGCGGAAATGTATCCAGCGATGACGACATGGAACGAACAATCACCGCAACAGCACCATATGTTTCTGCAAGGTGCGGACCAGCCCAACGATAACCAACTGCTTCGCCGTATGCTTCGAACATGTTCGGCTTGCGCTGATCAAAAGGGTGATTGAAGAATACAATCTTCCCTTTGATTTTTTTCTCACCAAGGTCTTTCAAGTCCGTGAATTCATTCACTTCAATCACTTCAGCTGTCAATCCATCAGATGGAGTTGCAACAGATCCACCAAGCGCGCAGATATTCGCATGCGATGTTTTTCCATTCACGATCATGTCACCTTGCTCCGCTGATCCACGCTCCCAATGCGGAACCATGCATTCTTGAAGCCACACAGAATCGAGTCCCATGCTCTTCATCATCGCGAACGTAACTTCCACAGCCGTCTGTGCGCCGGCCGAACCAGCCAACCGCTTCGGTGCTTTGTCACACAACGTGCGCAGATTCTCATACGCCATTCCATTCACTAACACTTCATCAAATATTTTTGAAACCGCGAGCGAATCACCGTCTTTAGAAGAAATGGTGACTTGAGATGGTTTGTCCTTGAACGCGGAAACAGCAAAAATTCCTGCAATAAGAACGACGAAAAGGGTGAGGTGTTTTTTCATAGGCGTGAGATCCATAAAGGTAAGTAATTGTGTCGGCCTGTGGCACTAACGCTGCGCGAGCTTTACACGGAGTCGCGGAGGTACGGAGAATTATAGGCCCACGAGGCTCAAAGATCGCGAAGCGATCCGCCGTTTTCTCGTGGGTTTTGCATACAAAGTACGTCCCCGTTTCGCCGTGCCGCCGTGTAGAGCGCCGCAGGCAACCGCAGACTATTGGTTAAAGTCATACCAGTCGCGCTTCCTGGTCAGCTTCAGATCCTGCAACACCGCCGATTTCACATTAATCGTCACGTTGTAACTCTGTCGAAATCCGAACGGAATCCAATTGAACTGCAATTCCCAACAGTGAAGATCGCGATACACATTGAGTGAAGTGTAGGAGAATTCCTTGCGCGTAAAATCGTAGTTGCTGTCGAAACCAACTTTCCATTTCGGAGTAACGTTTGCATCTCCTGAAACGCGGATGGTTTGTGTCGTAGTTGCGTTCAATCCGTATTTAGACCATGCGAGGTTATACTGCAGGTTTAACGACCACGGCAGATCGAAATCGACATACGCGTTTGGATTTGCATTGATCATGTCAACTTCAGCCTGTGTTCCGCGACCGGAAGAATGATTCTCTGAAGATGTAAATCCTCCCGGGCGTAAACTGGTTCCTAGTGACATTGACGCACTTGTAAGTCTTGCGATTCGATTATTGTGTCTCCATTCGAATTTTTCAATCCGCACTCCTGTCGCACTCATCATATACGGATCAGCACTGAATCCTGTATTGAGATCGATCAGCTTGAACAGCTTCATGCGAAGACTGCCCGAGATATTCGACCAGTTGAAATGTTCCGCCATGAAATTATAGCTTGCACCGAAGTTCAATGCGTCGATGAGCATTCTTCGTTCACTTACAACTACACTATCGTTATCGTTGCGAAGTTTGCCTTCCCAGGAATTCATCAAACTCATGCCAAGCGCACCAACTTTTCCCGCAGTAGAAGATCCGTAAATACCTCCTTCGAAAATTGAATACTCGGTTGTTGCGCCTTGAGGGCTGGATTGCACCTCTTTCCAGAATCCATATCGCGGATCTGTGAAATCCGGAACATACGTCATAGAAACTGTGGGTGTGATCACATGTCGCACAGTCGAGAACTTCGTGTGATCGAGATAATAGAAGCCATAGAACTTCGTGCTCAGCGACAGACTTGCGTTGAAATCGAAACTCGCATGAGCGCCATTAATGGTGTCAATGACTACAACTTCAGCGTCGGGATCCCACGTTTTTGTAATTGTCTTGAATTGCGTGATTGAGTTAAATGTCATCGCCGGCGTAAGCGTGTACCACTTCAGAACGTTGAAGGAAGTTGAAACCGGAATCTGTTGACGTATTCCTGTTCTGATTTTCGGAGAGATGGTGCTGCTGTAATAATTCGGCAGATCGAAATTATCAGGATTCAGCAACGAATCTGTGATGCTGAGCGAATTTTTGAATTCACTCACATAACTCATTCCGATTTTATCCCACCATTTCGCTTTACCCACACGTTCCGGATTTTTGAACGGGTAGAAACGATTCACGGTAAACGCAGCATTCGGTAAACCGATGTCTACGTTGTGCGTTAGCGTGTTCTGGCTGTGCGTAGCATTCGCAGAAAGCGATCCGAACTTCCATGTTTTGGACCACTGAACATTAGATTGGAATGTATTGGAGAGATAATCATTCGCAATTGTTGAGTTGTACTGATTGTATGAACTCGAATTGATGTTCACGTTCGCACCGAAACGCACCGACGGGTTGAATTTCGGATCCTGCTGATGCGTCCACTTGAACGAATATCCATTCACGGTTGTGCTCGTAGGCAACTCCCGATCTCCATTGAAGTTTCTTGCAAATTTTGCGCCGATGTTTCCGCCGTATTTGTATCGCACACGGTAATTGGTGTAGGTCTTCACTCCCCAACTTCCTTTCGAGTAGATATCGCCGCGAAGCGCAAAATCAAGTTTGTCGCTCACGCCCCAATAATATCCACCATCGCGCAGAAAGAATCCCCAGGCAGGCGACTCTCCATAAGACGGAATCAGAATTCCGGACTTTCTCCCCTTTTTATTCGGGAAAAATCCGAACGGCACTGCAAGCGGCGTAGGAACCTGTGCAATTTCAAGATAAGCAGGGCCTGTAACGATTTTATCGTCCGGAATGACTTTCATCTTTTTCGCGCGGATCGCGTAGTGCGGTTCGTCGAGATCGCATGTCGTGTATTGTCCATGTGATAAGTAAATAACGCCAGCTGAATCTTTCTTCAGAACGTCAGTCAGGATGTAACCATCGCCCTGTTGAGTTCTGACTTCAACAATTCTTCCTTTCTGCGTAATGTAATTGTATGCTAACGAGTTTGCCTCGAAAGCCTGTCCTGCATCTGCGAAGGAAGCATTGGAGAGATATTTTCCGGTTAGGTCTGTGTCACCTTGTGCTGTTATGATGTGATTGCGGAAATCAATGCTGATGTACTTCGCTTTGATGACCATTGACTCGTATTCTACATAAGCGCTATCATACAAGTACACAATCTCGTTGATCAGGTCGAAACGCATAGAATCCCGCGCACCATAATTGACCATTGAAGTCAGTCCTCCGGATACCGGCTCAGATTCAACTGTGACCGAGTCAGGATCTTGTGCTTTTAGTGTTAAAAATTGCAAGCATAACATGGTTATCAACACAGCAGAGGGGAAAAGTGCCCGTTTGTGTCCTACGCTAGGGTGCGAATGGCGGTATTTTTGCTTGAGTACGATAATGCGACTCAAAACTAAATAAAAAGAGTCCACTAACGTTTGTAATATAATGTCGAAGACATTCAGGCATTCTTTGTTGCTTTTGGTAGGGTCGTTCATCGCCTTGCTGGTAACGGCGTCATTTTCCGCAAATAGCGCGCCATCAAATGCCAAAATTACCATAGTGTGTATAGATGCCGGTCACGGAGGGAAGGATCCGGGCTGTCATGGCGATAGCGCAAAGGAAAAAGATGTGGCTCTTTCTGTATCGTTGAAGTTGGGCGCGTACATCGAAAAATATTATCCCGATGTGAAAGTGATTTACACCCGGAAGACGGATGTTTTCGTGGAACTGAACGAACGTGCTGCAATTGCGAACCGCAACGATGCTGATTTGTTTATCTGCATTCATTGTAACTCTGCATGCGTTCGGAAAAAGCAGTCGAACGGTAAATACAAAGACGTGTGCAACGAAACTGCTTTAGGTGCGGAGACCTACGTAATGGGGTTGCACGTTTCGCAAGGAAATCTGGATGTTGCAAAACGGGAGAATGACGCTGCAACATTGGAAGATGACTACCAGAATAAATACAACATGGGTGTAAGTGGCGATGAAGCAGCTATTATTCTGAGCGCTTATCAGAACTTATACATGGAACAAAGCACTTTATTTGCGCAGTTCTGTCAGGACGAATTTCGAGATCGTGCTGGTCGGGACGATAGAGGAGTAGAACAGGCCGGATTCCTCGTTCTCTGGAAAACCGCAATGCCTTCTGTACTTATTGAAACAGGCTTTCTTACCAATCCTGTTGAGGAACGTTTTCTCGGAGGCGATAAAGGACAAACACACATGGCAGCTTCTATCTTCCGGGCGTTCAGAAAATGGAAAAACAATGTCGAGGGCATTACATACGCGTATACCGATGAAGTGGAAACCATGAAGCCCTACAAAGTGGCGAAAGAAGACACAGCAGGTTTGCGTAAGCCGTGGAACTACATTGCAAAGCCAACCAAACCGGTTGTGAAGAGGGACACGGCGAAGTCAGACGCAACAGTTGTGAAGGATAAGAAAGATACGGCCAAGCCTGTACCTGCTGTGATCACTGCTGCGACAGTAATTTATCGTGTGCAGATTATTTCTTCAGAGAAATCACTGGCTGATGATTCGCCGAAGTTCAAAGGCGTCTCGGACATCTGGCATTACGAACAAGGTGGAGTTTTTAAATACACAGCGGGAGAATACAAATCAATGGCCGAAGCATCACAGCGTCAGACGGCATTGCGAACAGCAGGATTTTCAGAAGCGTTTATAGTAGCCTTCGATAAAGATGGAAAACGCATCACTATCGAGGAAGCAAAGAAACTGAACGGCGGGAAGTAATTCCAGCCTAAATAAGACAGCCGGCGTTGCGGAAACTACTAGCCGGCTGTTCTTTTCTGATCAATCCATCCTTGGATTCGCGCGACATAGCTCCTTCAGAACATAATTCGACCTATCTAGAACATTTCGGTCTGTTTGTGAATCTTCTTTAGTCAACTTTAGGTTTGAATCAAGAAACCTCAACCATGAAAAAGCTATACATTTTACTTGTTACTGCTGGAATCTTCGTATCCAACCCTGAAATCTATGCGCAGTGGAATCCGATTCCAATTGGCACTACCGCGTGGTTTTATTCCGTGGATTTCCCAACGTCAACAGTTGGCTACATGTGCGGCGATTCCGGACTGGTCTACAAAACGACTGATGCGGGTCTCACGTGGGCACGCGGGAATGTAGGCGTGAGTATTCAACTGAACGGAATTTCGTTCAGTGACGCGAATAATGGAATTGCTGTGGGCACTTCCTCATACGCATTTCGAACTACTGATGGCGGAGTAACATGGAGTAGCCAGGTGGTTCCAAACTGTTCGGATTTTGACGCTGTTGTAGTAACCTCAACGAACATCGCTTACGCCTGTGGGTGGGGGAAATGCGTGATAAAGACTACAGATGCGGGAGTTACCTGGACCAGGCAAACTACTAGTGGAACACGCGATTACCGTGGGATTTCTGCCTGGGACGATAATCATGCAGTAACTGTTGGTTATTATCAGATTGCGAATGGAATGACACATGGAGCCACTACAGATGGCACCAACTGGTCACAGCAATTAGATGGCGGTCAGGGAGGGTGGAATGCGGTGCATTTCCCTCGTCCAGACACCGGTTACGCTGTTGGGGCTTTGGGGGTAGTTGATAAAACTACAGATGGCGGATCCTCATGGACCTACAACACAGCGAACACTGCTGATTATCTCTACGGTGTTTACTTCCTCGATGCAAACGAAGGTTATGCAGTTGGAATGAATCAGCATATTCTGAAGACGAATGATGGTGGAGTAAATTGGTTCTCGACCAACTACGCTGTTGGAACCCGGCTTGAAGCGATTTTTATGATCGATCAGAATGTTGGAATTGCGGTGGGTGAAAGCGGAAAAGTCTTGCGCACAACCAATGGAAACGTTCTGCCCGTGGTTGAAGTTTTGCAGAGCAGTTTGTCAGTCGATTTATATCCTAATCCGGTAACGACTACAACTACAATCAAAATTACCTCAGATCGACTTAGCACCGGTGAAGCCTATGCTATCACAATAATCGATATTCACGGGCGGGATGTTATGCGACGCGAAGACCTGGTTTCCGACGAATGCATCATTGACATGAGCAGCTATGCACCGGGCGTCTATTTTTACTCCGTGGAGTTTTCAGACCAGACCAAGACTACCGGCCGCTTTGTAGTACAGTAATTTACAAGCTGCGTTTTCGTTTTTTGGGCAGAATAAGAAGAAGTGATAGCAGTTTCTGTCTATCAATCTGCTTAATCTGCCCAATTTGCGTGTTAACAGCCGAAATCCCTGCTTTTTGCTAATTTCGTACCTTGTTGTAAGAACGCCTGTGAAGTATTCCAAAGAGATTAAGACCGGATTAGTTGTAATAGTGGCAATCGCCCTATTTATTTACGGCTATAACTTCCTGAAAGGCAGAGATATATTCTCAACCAGTCTGGATTTATACGTTGAGTACGACCACATCGATGGGCTTACTTCGAATAACACCGTTCAGGTGAATGGATTCAAAGTTGGAACGGTACGCGACATCGCACTCAATCCTGAAAACGGAAAACTGATTGTGCATTTCATTATTACTGACAGAAATCTCGTTTTGACTGATTCGGCAGTCGCCATTATTCAAAGCGGTGGTTTGTTGGGAAACATGGAGCTGGCGATTCAAACCTCGCCGAAAGGAAAACCCGTTGATGATGGAACGTACATTCGAGGGTACAACGAAATCGGACTCAAGGATCAGGTAAACGCCCAGCTTCTTCCGCTGAAGAACAAAGTGGAAAGCCTTGTTGGTTCTATTGATTCGATGGTTACAGTTTTCTCTGCAGTCATCAACGAAGAAAGTGTTGCTGACATTACTGCGAGTTTTGATAACATCCGGCTTGCGCTGGAAAGTTTCAGAAATACTGCAACCAATCTCGATACAATGGTTTCTTCGAGTCACCGGAGTGTAACAGAGATTATTTTCGACATGAAAGAATTCTCGAATATGCTTGCTGACAATAAAGACACGCTTGCACTGGCCTTGGCGAACTTCAAAAACATTTCAGATTCGTTGACGAAGTCGAATATGAAACTCGCAATCGACAATGCAGCACTTGCCCTGGGAAATGCCAACTTGTTGTTGACAAGAATCAACAAAGAAGGAGCATCTGCTGTTCTTATGGGACAGGATTCTTTGGTATTACGTGATCTACGTTACTCCAATGCGCAAATGGCTTTCCTCATTGAGGACATGACAAAATACCCGGGACGATATTTACCGTTCAAGAAGAAACCCAACAAGAAGGAAGAAGTGGAACGTCAGCGCAAGCTAGATAGTATTGAGAAGCTGAAACCACCTCGCGTACCCAACTAATCTGTCGCGTTCTTATTGATGGAATACATCGACAACATACTTTTTGCAATACTGCTTGCTGCGGGCGGCTGGCTGTTCGCAAAAAATATCGGTAAGATCCGTCGTAATATTCTCATCGGTCGCGATACTGATCGCAGCGATAACAAACCACTTCGCTTTAAAACAATGATGCGTGTTGCACTTGGGCAATCCAAGATGATGACGCGACCTATTCCTGCCATCCTTCACATTTTCGTTTACGTAGGATTCGTCATCATCAACATTGAAGTGATTGAAATTTTAATCGATGGTGTTGCAGGAACACATCGTGTGCTTTCATTCCTTGGGCCGCTGTACACTTTCCTGATTGCAACTTTCGAAATCCTCGCTGTTCTTGTTCTTGTTGGATGCGCGTTGTTCCTTGTCCGCAGAAATTTCCTGAAGCTCAAACGTTTCATGAGCAAAGACCTTGATGGATGGCCGCGTTCAGATGCCAACTACATTCTCATCGCGGAAATTCTTCTCATGACTGCATTCCTGTTGATGAACACCATCGATCAGAATCTACAGGCTGCTGGAAATGAACATTACAAGAACATTAGCAGTAGTGCTTTTCCCGTAAGCGGAATGTTGATGAACATGTTCAATGGAATTCAACCCGACACACTTGCGTTTGTTGAGCGCTTCCTGTGGTGGTTTCACATCCTCGGCATTCTGGCATTCATGAATTACCTGCCGTATTCAAAGCATCTTCACATTCTTCTCGCATTTCCGAATACGTGGTTTACGAATCTCTGGAAGAAAGGACAGTTCACAAATCTTGATTCGGTTACAGTAGAAGTGAAAGCGATGATGGATCCTTCATTCGCACCACCACCGCCTCCTGAAACGCCACAACGTTTCGGTGCGAAAGACGTGCACGATCTCACCTGGAAACAGCTGATGGATTCGTATTCATGTACGGAGTGCGGACGTTGTACTGCAGCTTGTCCGGCGAACATCACTGGCAAGTTACTTTCTCCACGCAAAATCGTAATGAACGTTCGCGATCGTCTCGAAGAAGTAGGGAAGAACATGGATGTCAACGCCGGGAAGTTTGTTGACGATTCCAAAGATCTCAGCAGTTACATTACATCTGAAGAATTGTGGGCGTGCACAAGCTGTAACGCATGTGTTCAGGAATGCCCGGTGAACATTGATCCGCTTGGAATGATCATGGACATGCGTCGTTATCTCGTAATGGAACAGTCGGCGGCACCAACAGAATTGAACATGATGATGACGAACATTGAAAACAACGGAGCGCCGTGGCAGTTTTCGCCGTCTGATCGTTTGAATTGGGCAACCGAATCATAATTGCAATTAGTAAATCATAAATATCAAATCACAATTGGAATGAGCGCTGAAGACGGATTGTTAAAACCAGTAGAAGAAAACGGAATCAAATTGAGTCCTGTACTTCCTGCTGATGTGAAGAATTTTCTGATTGATATCGACGGAACGATCTGTGATGATATCCCGAACGAAGAACCGTGGAGAATGATGGATGCACAATTGTATCCGGATGCTTTGGTTTCAATCAACAAGTGGTACGACGAAGGACATATCATCACGTTTTTTACGTCCCGTACAGAAGAACATCGTGAAGTAACTGAAGCCTGGCTCATGAAAAACGGATTCAGATGGCACGGCTTGCTGATGGGAAAACCTCGCGGAGGAAATTACCACTGGATCGACAATCACATGGTGCGGGCAACACGTTTCGACGGCAAGTTCACCGATCTTGTTGAGCGTGATGTGAAAATTCAGGTGTTTCAGAAATAAATTGCGCTGAATAAACTTATCATGGCAAAGGATACAATACACGTACCAACAATGGCCGAATTCGCGGCGAGGGGAGAAGCACCTGATATTCTCTTCTGGGTTGGTTGTGCCGGAAGCTTTGATGATCGTGCGAAAAAAATCACGAAAGCCATTGTCCGTATTCTGGATCACGTTGGAATTAAATTTGCGGTGCTTGGTTCAGAAGAAAGCTGCAATGGCGATCCTGCAAAGCGCGCCGGAAATGAATTTCTTTTCCAGATGCAGGCGATGACCAACATCACGGTGATGAATGGTTACGAAGTGAAAAAGATTGTAACAGGTTGTCCGCACTGTTTTAATACGCTGAAAAACGAATATCCTTCTCTCGGTGGAAATTATGAAGTGATACATCACACGCAATTAGTCCAGGAATTAATTGACGCGGGAAAATTGAAAGTTCAGGGCGGTGAATTCAAAGGAAAGAAAATTGTTTTCCACGATCCATGTTATCTCGGTCGCGGAAACGATGTGTATGAAGCACCACGTGAAGTAATCGCAAAACTCGATGTGGAACTTGCAGAAATGAAACGCAGTCGCCAAAACGGATTGTGTTGTGGTGCTGGCGGGGCGCAGATGTTCAAAGAAGCTGAAAAAGGAAACAAAGAAGTGAATGTTGAACGTACGGAAGAAGCGTTGGAATTAAATCCGGATGTAATTGCAGTAGGTTGTCCATTCTGCATGACCATGATGACTGATGGCGTGAAACATTTCAATAAGGAAGGTTCCACAAAAGTTCTTGATGTTGCTGAGTTGATTGCAACAGCAAACGATCTTTGAAAAAACCGATTTTCGTCAGAATAGTGTCTTCCAGTCAGTTTTGAACAAAAAACGGCCAATAAATTACCATTTTTTAGACGAAATTGTGAGCCATTTACCAATGGGAATTGCGATATTTGTCCCCGCTGGAGTACCCAATCCGGAATGGTTGAAAAGCTGATTTTTTTATAAAAAACAACACTTCGCAATGGAAGCACAACAGAATATCCGTTTTAATAACAAGCAACGCCAGTTTTTTAAGGTGTTGCATGAACGAGTAGATAATTACTTTAAAGTCGAAGAAAAGTCGCGATTCGGGAACTGGAACACCTGGGTAAAGACCGCGTTCATGTTCACACTTTATCTCACACCATATTTCCTGATGCTGACGGGTGTATTCTCCGGCAACTGGATGGTGCTTTTGGGATACCTGATCATGGGTCTTGGAATGGCCGGAATCGGTTTAGGTGTAATGCACGATGCTAATCACGGAAGTGTTTCAAAGAACCAATGGCTCAATAACGTGCTCTCTTATAGTTTGAACTTCGTGGGAGGCCACAACAAGAACTGGCAAATGCAACACAATCATTTGCATCACACATACACGAACATTGAAGGTCATGATGAAGACATTGCTCCCGCTGGAGTATTGCGTTTCTCTCCGCATGCAAAACTCAGGAAGATCCACAAACTGCAGTTTTTATATGCATGGTTTTTCTATAGCTTAATGTCTTTGATGTGGGTGACTACAAAGGATTTTAGCCAACTTCTTCGTTACAAGAAAATGGGATTGTTGAAAATGAAAGGTTTGACTTTTGGGAAAGAACTGATGATCATCATTGGGTCGAAGCTTTTCTATTATTCCTACATCATGGTTATCCCGATATTGTTTTTCGATTACACAAATTGGTGGATTGTTCCAATCGCTTTTGTTCTTGCGAAACAGTTCACTTGTGGCTTAATCCTGGCATGTATTTTCCAGCCTGCTCATGTTGTGGAGTCAACTACTTATCCTTTGCCTGACCCCACTGGACACATCGAAACAGATTGGTCAATTCACCAACTTTACACTACGGCAAATTTTGCTCCGCGCAATCTTATTCTTTCGTGGTTTGTGGGCGGGCTGAATTATCAAGTGGAACACCATCTGTTCCCTGCGATAAGTCACGTGCACTACCGAAAAATTTCTCCGATTGTACGGGAAACCGCGAAGGAGTTTAACCTTCCATATCACTCCGAACCGCATTTCATCGGTGCTTTGTGGTCGCATACTAAGATGTTGTGGAAACTTGGTCGTCAGCAAACTGCAGCTGCGTAATTTTCATTTCCTGGGTTACCGCTGCTCACGTATCGTAAACCAATAAGAATAAAAAATCCGGACTGAACTTCAGTCCGGATTTTTTTTGTTCGCCGCTCAGTTCTTAAAGTGCACGCTCCCGCAGCATTTCTTGAATTTCTCTCCGCTTTCGCAGGGGCATGGATCGTTTCTCCCGATCGCGTATTTTTTCCGGTCCATCTTCCGCGCTTTCATGTCGTGTTGAAAAATCTTCCCAAGCAGCTCATATAATTCGGGATGCTTCTGTGCCAACTGTTGCGGGCGCTCGAAAAAATACTCGCTGATCACTGCGAAGAATTCTATGCGGCTGGTCGCGCCATACGGGTTCACGTCTGACTGGTTTGCGCAGATTTCATCGATCTTTTTTTCGATCAACGTGATCCACGGAATCGCATATTGTTTTTCCAATAGCACCGCGGGAATACCGTCAATGCGATCGTCCATCTTGTCGATGAGGTGAATGAACTCGTGCACACCGGTATTCCGCTTGTCGGTGATATTGTCGAAACCGTGGTGCAGCGCCTGCTTCGACAGGATCATTTTTCCTTCCATATAGCCATTACCCACCATGCCGAGGATCGTGCGATTGGGACCGCTCGTTTGGAATTTTTCATCGAAGCTCGACGGGTAAACGAGAACTTCGTACAAATTCATGTACGACCATTCCGGAAAACGAAAGATGGGAATGACGGCACTCGATGCTACCAGCAACCGGTCCGTGTCGTCGACCTCAACCTGTACGCCGGTGATACGGCAGTTGGAAAGAAATTCATGCACCTTGAATTCGAACAGCTGTTGTTCTTCTTTCGTCAAGCTGTTGTAAAAAGAAACTTTTCGCGCGAGCACGATGCGCCACTCCGAAGGAAAATCATCCTGCGGCTGTGTCCATTCTGCCGCAGTAGCTTTTTTCGGGCGCTGCGTCCACCAAACGATCAACGCAATAACTATTGCAAAGACGATCAAATATTGCATCTGGAGTAATTGAGGAAATAAAGAAAGGGAATTCTGCGCAACATCCCTCATCCCTCATTCCTCGTTTCTCCTTTATTCCTAACTTTGCATATGCTTACGTTCAACGACATGCCACTTCATTCACGCGCCTGGGTTTATCAATCCGATCGTGAAATCAAGGATATTGAAGTGAATGAAATCCGCCGCAAAGCCGGAATGTTTCTCATGGAATGGACTTCTCACGGCAACGTGATGAAAGCATCCATCGATGTACTGTACAATCGATTCTTTGTGGTGCTGGTTGATGAAACGGCTGCTTCTGCAAGCGGATGTGGCATCGACAAGTCGGTGAAGTTTATGCAGCAGATGGAGCAGGATTATGGCATCAACCTGTTCGATCGCATGCTCGTGACGTATCGCGACGCTGAAACTAAAATTCAGAACACAAAGCTTTACACATTTGAGCAGATGATGGAGCGAGGCGAATTAAATGCCGATACCATCGTGTTCAACAATCTGATCAGCACCAAAGAGGACATGCAATCGAAATGGGAAGTTCCCGTCAAGAAAAGCTGGCATGCACGCATGATTCCCGCATGAGCAAAAACAAAAAACGAATTTTACTGTGGGCGTTATTCCTGTTCGGGATAGCGCTTTTGTTTTTACCGGTGCGCGTTGATCATGTCTCACAGGTTGTTTCCGGAACGCCCGATGCACTGACGTATACCGAAAAGAACGAAGATTTCTATTGTTCTGTGTTCATTGGATTCAATGGTCACCCGGTTGGTATTGCTTTGATTATGCTGTTCGCACTCGCGCCATTTTTCGTTGTGGCGCAATCATTTTCCGTAACACGTCCTTTTAGTTTTGCGGCAGTCACATTGCTTCGCTTACAGTCTTTACTGATGTTTGTCGGCGGACCGTACTTGTGGTACATGATTACTTACCAGCACGGATATTTTTCTAACACCATTCATGATACTAATCCTGCATGGGGAGGCTGGTTGATGATCAGCTACGTAATTCTAAGTGGAATTTTACTTTACTGGATGCTTGTTGCACCGAAGAGCAAGATCGCGCAGTTGTTTGATGAGAGGAAGTAAGTTGCTGACACTTTACTGCCTACTGCTAAACTGCCTACTGCCTACTGCTAAACTGCCTACTGTTAAACCAGGTCGCACTGATTCACCGCAATCAGATTCACACCATACTTCTTCACGATCAGATTCATCAACGGATCATTATTAATCTTCGCCATTATGCGCTCGGTTTGCGGAGCATCGTATCCCATCACCATCTGGTCAGTGAGATTGAGATAAGCAACAGCATAGTAGAAACCGGCAATCACATAAGGACCGAACGGTGTGAGTGCAATGTCAAAACTGCTTCCGGAAATATTGAAAACCGTATTCGGCATGTATTCAGCGCCCTGTTCAATTTTTTTATGCGCGAGATAGAATTGTGCCGCAGAAATGCGTGAGGACATGCGTGGATCAGACATACACAATAATCCCGCAAGAGGTTTCTGTTTCTCTGCCTGTTTGATGAGCACTTCTTTGTTGGTACGTTCGCTCTTTCCAAGAACGCGGATCTGGCGTTGTACTTCATCCCAGAATGGAACAGCAGGATCTCCGCCGTCAACGCGAATCAATGCATGAATCGAGTAATCCTGTATACCTGCAGTCACCTTGATGTTTAGGTTACGCAATTCCGGATCTGTTGCGATAATGCGTTCTAGTTGTGTACGCTGATTCCTTGGATGCGTCCGCAACAGGTCAATGCTCTTGATCCAATCGCCTGCGAGATAACCATCGTGGTTGTACACGTTACGCAACATCATGCGTATGCTGTTGTAATCCTCTACCTTAATTTTGTGTCCACGAACCAAAACTTCCGGTTTCTCTTTCAGAAGCAAGGCCTCGAGTTCAATACCAAGCGAGGATGCGTGCAACATACCACAGTTCAACGGCGAGCCTTCCACAACATGCAGATCGTGCACATGCGCAATGTACTCGTCGCTTGAATCTTCCGTTAAGTGACCGTGACTTTGTATGTGAACGTAAAATGTAGTTGGCCTTGATACGTCATAACTGTTACGCAATTCCTGTTCAATGGTACGCTTGATGTCCATCACAATGTCCGGGCTTACGAATGAACCGGCGGCACGAATAGTGTGATAATCGACTTCAATTCCCTTGTTCCGCCATTCAGCTGAAACTACCCGAACAGCATCGATTTGTATCTGTGAAAGATCGCGCGCATCAGCGCAACCAACGAGAATGTGGACTTCGTGTTTGGTGGTATTCGGCATATAACAAAATTACTAAAGTTTAACGGAGAAAAAGATCTTCCACTTTTGCTGGTCTTTCTTTTCCACGCCATATAAAATCTTTCAACAGTGCTTCTGATGGAGCAAGCTCGTTTGGCGGGTAAAGTTGTGCATCGGGCTGACTGTAAAAACTGATCGACGTCACTTCGTTTTCTTCAATCCAGATCATCAGGCGGCTGCAATCTGCACGATTGATTCCGATCATTGTGTTCTCCGATTTCGCGTAATACAATGTCTGACCGTTTCCTTCCACGTAAATTTTCTTCAGCTTGTTATCGGCGAAATAACCAGTCATTTTTTTTCCTTTGATCTGGTTGTAACGCGAAGTGTCTTCTTCAGAAATGATGAAGCAGTCGGTTTCCATATCGAGACGGATGATTTTTCCATCAGCAAGAATGATGTCGATCGTTTTTGCCGTAAGCTGATTATCATCCGACCACAGGACGGGTTTGCCGAACAAGTGCATCGTCGAATCGGCAGAGTTCCAAACAAGCGAATCGCATCTGCCCTGCATGTCGCGTTTGAAGAAAGAGACGTTGTGATAACCCAAAACGGTTTTCTCCGCAAGACTATCATCCATATTTGGTTTGCCTTTTTCGTCTTTCGGACGAATCGTTACCGACTTCAAGGTATCAGCATGCAGGTAAAGAGAATCGTTTTCGAATTGCTGTACCATCAGGGCGTGACCGGTAATCAACGATGTCTCCGTGTTCTCGTAGTGGATTGCGTAGTCGCCATGAATCGTAACTTTCTGCGTCGTGTCTTTGATTTCGATATTCTCGAACGCTTTTCCGATTCCGTTTTTGCGATCATACCAGATGCTGTCGCCGCGTAAAGTCTGATTATTCGTTACGATGTAAGCGTTCTCTTCGAATTGTGCAATGTCGTTGTATGTATCGTAAAATCCGTTTTCGCAGTAAATGAAATTGCTGTTGGTCGTCGACTTGATGTTCGTTGGCCCGAGGAAGTAGGCAATTCGTGGTCCGGGTGTGTAACGCAATGTATCACAACGCATTTCATATGCAGGATTTTTCAGAACGACATTATGCTTGAACGTCAGCGTTTTTGAGTCGGACGAGTATCCACCATTCTGACTAGTGAGCACATTGTCTTTGTTTACGATGCGTCCACCAGTTGTGTAGTACGCAAAGTGATTCGCAAGATCGTACGTGATCGCATCTGTCGTAAGCGTCATGTCGGCTTCTACGAGACGCACGTTCTTACTCGCAACCGCAATGCGTGTGTTGCCATCGTAGGTTAGAAAGTCGCTCCATACACGCAGTGAATCGCCTTGCTGCACGAAAACGTGTCCGTAAGCATCAAGGCGATTCTCTGCCAGAAAGAAATGCGCGCTATCGCACGTCATTGTCATGTCCTGATGTTCGAATGATACGGCTCCAATCAATCGCTGGTACGGTTTACCATTCGGACCGTTTGTTCCGATCAGACGATCTGCATGCTTAAGATTGATTTTGGTTCCCGGTGTCTTTGGCTTCGGAGGTTGGGCCATCAACGCAAGTCCGCTCAACAAAAAGACAAGGAGTAACACATAGCGTTTCACAGCTGTAAACTGCTCAATTTTTACGCCACGTATGGTATTCAACACATCGAAGGTGTTAAAGAAGTTAAACTGCAATCGGTTTACGCATCAATGTTTGCGTGCGATCGGGACCAACTGAAATGACAGAGACAGGAACACCTGTGTATTTCTCGATGAACTCTACATAATTGTGGAGTTCCGATGGAAGCTGTTCCAGTTGATTAAGTCCTGTGAGATCCTGTTTCCATCCTGGAAGCTCGGTGTAAACAGGTGTGAGCAATTCCGGTGAATAATCAAACGGAAGATGATCGATGTCCTTGCCAAGGTAGTTGTAACCTGTGCAGACTTTCAGGGTATGCAGACCGCTGAGAATATCTGCTTTCATCATGAGCAGTTCAGTAACACCGTTGATCATCACCGCATATTTCAATGCAGGAAGATCAAGCCAACCCGTTCTGCGTGGACGTTTCGTAACAGAACCATATTCATTTCCGCGATCACGCATTCCTTGTCCGATATCATCAAACAACTCAGTAGGGAAGGGGCCGCTACCAACCCGCGTGCAATACGCTTTGAAAATTCCGAACACACTTCCGATTCTGTTCGGAGCAATTCCTAAGCCGGTACAAGCTCCTGCGCAAATTGTATTTGAAGATGTAACGAACGGATACGATCCGAAATCAATATCCAACAGGGAACCTTGTGCACCTTCAGCAAGAATTGTTTTTCCAGCCTGCATCGCATCATTGATGTAATGTTCGCTGTCGATCTGTTTGAATTCTTTCAGCCGTTCAATTGCAGCGAACCACTCCGGTTCCATTTCTGAAAGATTGTAGGAATAGTTGTGATGACTCAGCAGCTGTTTGTGTTTTTCAACGAGCGCCTGGTACTTCGCTTTGAATCCCGGAAGTGTAATGTCGCCGAGGCGGATTCCGTTACGACCGGTCTTGTCCATGTATGTCGGACCAATGCCTTTCAGCGTCGAGCCGATCTTCTCATTGCCTTTCGATGCTTCAGAAGCTGCGTCAAGCAAACGATGTGTGGGTAGAATCAGGTGCGCTTTTTTCGCGAATAACAATTTCCCTTTCACATCAACACCCATTTTCACGAGCGCGTCTATTTCTCCCATTACAACAACCGGATCAATTACAACACCGTTACCAATGATATTGATCGAATTCTCACGGAAAATTCCCGAAGGAATTGTACGAAGCACATGCTTGATGCCGTTAAACTCTAACGTATGACCGGCATTGGGTCCACCCTGGAAACGTGCAATGATATCGTAACGCGGAGTGAATACATCCACGATTTTTCCTTTGCCTTCATCGCCCCACTGTAATCCTAATAGAACATCTGCTTTCATTTCATTTAATTTTGTTAATCAATATTGTTGTGGTCACGTGTCATCCTGAGCGGATCCCGATAGCTATCGGGAGAAGGATGACGGACCGAGTCGTCGCGGTGAATTATTTTTTCTCGTTGAGTGCTGCACCATAAGCGAGCAACGCATCCTCTTCCGTATCGCACACCTGGAAGATTGTATTCAGTTTTGTCACAATAAATAATTGTTTCACTTTATCGGATACTCCACAAACCAGAACTTCACCACCCGACTTTCTCGCGGCAGTAAGTGAATGTATCAGAATGTTCAGTCCTGTGCTGTTCATGATTCTCAGGTCGGAGAGATCAAATATGATCCACGCGTTTCCTTCTTCGCATGCAAGGTCGATCTGCTGAATCATTTCACGGCACTCATCACGGTCAACAAGATCACCGTACAGTCCGATCACCATTGGTGCCTTCTGTTTGATGTTGAAAGTAAAGCTCATGATTTACGTTTTAACTGTGCTTGCATGTGTTCGCACTTTCCGGTTTCCGCCAATTTCGTGCAGCGGCCAAAAAAATTCAACGCATGGGATGTGATGTTGAAATTAAGAAATTCCTCAGTAGTTTTCTTAATCTGCTGAATCCGCGGATCGCAAAATTCAGAAACATATGAACAGTCCTGGCAGATCAGGTGATCGTGTTGCTTGTAGGCATATGCACGCTCGAACTGCGCCTGATTTTTTCCGAATTGATGCTTCGTAACTAAGCCGCATTCAAGGAGAAGCTCAATGGTGTTGTACAGTGTCGCACGACTTACGCGGTACTTTTTGTTCTTCATGTGCACGTACAGCGACTCAATGTCGAAGTGTCCGCCTTGAATATATATTTCATCCAGTATCGCGAATCTTTCGGGTGTTTTCCGGTGACCCTTTTTTCCGAGATGTTCGGAGAAGAGGTTACGTACTGTTTCAGTGATGTTGGTATCAGCCATGGGCAAGCGATAAAGTTACTCAATGTTTCCGGTTTCCGGTTCCCTGTTTCCGGTATAGAACTCCTCTATTTCTCGGTTTTCGCTGGCTAAAGCCAACGGCGATCATATCTGAATTACAGAAATATGTACACGGGCTAGAGCCTAAATATTATGATGGAACAAGCCCGTGCTCTGTGTTAATAAATAATGAAAATGATCGCCGTGGGCTTTAGCCCGCGGAACCTTAAACTGGAAACTGGGAACTGGAAACTAGTTCGGATTTATCCGCGTCACACCAATAACCCCATTCACTTTCCTCAACTTCTTCATGAGTGCTGTAAGGTGTTCCGTATCGTGTACAAACAACATGATGTTCCCTTCGAAAGTTCCGTCTTGCGTATCGAAACTCAATGAGCGCATGTTCACGTTCAGTTCGCTCGAGATGATTTTGGTAATGTTGTTTACGAGACCAACTTCATCAATTCCTTGTATGCGTATACCTGCAAGGAATGAAATTACTTCCTGGTTTGTCCACCGTGCTTTTACGATTCTGTAAGCGTAGTTCGACATCATTGCCACGGCATTCGGACAATTTACGCGGTGAATTTTGATTCCTTCGTTGATCGTTATAAATCCGAAGACATCATCGCCTGCAATTGGATTACAACAAGGCGAAAGTTTGTATTCAATCTTACTGAGGTTTTCTCCAATGATAAGTGTGTCGTCCGAAGCTTTCTTGCCACGAACTTCTTTTACAACCTGCTCCAGTGTCGGCTCAGTTTTGCCTTTTTTGGTTGGTTTATCTTTTTCTTTCAGCCACGCTTTGAGGTGTTTTACGGTGATGATACTCTTCGCCACGCGATAAAACAACTCCTGTGCACTTGGCAGCTTGAGGAAGTTCTGAAAATCGGTAATGTTCTGTACCGTAAATTCAAGTTTGGAATGAGAGAATTTACGTTCGAGAATTTCGCGACCGTCTTCAGAGACCTTACGCTTTTCTTCTTTCAGCGCATTCTTGATTTTCGATTTAGCGCGAGCAGTAATTACGTAAGTCAGCCAATCTTCCTTCGGAGTTTGCTTCGATGAAGTCAGAATTTCAACCTGGTCTCCGCTCTTAAGCTGGTGACTAAGCGGAACGAGTTTGTGATTCACCTTCGCACCAATACATTTTTCACCAACCTTGGTGTGAATCTCAAATGCAAAATCCAAAGCAGTTGCACCAAACGGTAACGTGCGCATATCTCCTTTCGGAGTGAAAGCGAAAATTTCTTCGGCAAAAAGATTCAGCTTGAAATCGTCAATGAAATCGAGTGCGTTGTCATCCGGACTGTCAAGTATCTCGCGGATTTTTCGCAACCACTCGTCGAGCTGACTTTCTTTTTCTATTTCACCATTGTCTTTGTATTTCCAGTGTGCCGCGTAACCTTTTTCTGCAAGTTCTTCCATGCGTTCGGTACGGATCTGACATTCCACCCATTTTCCTTCCGGACCCATTACAGTGGTGTGCAACGATTCGTATCCGTTTGTTTTAGGAGTCGAAATCCAATCGCGCAAACGATCAGGATTCGGGTGATAGAAATCAGTGACAATGGAATACACTCTCCAGCAATCTGCTTTCTCTTTCTCGAATGGAGTATCGATGATGATGCGGATGGCGAAGATGTCGTAAATCTCTTCAAACGGAACACCTTTGAATTTTACTTTATTGTAAATAGAGAAAATCGATTTCGGTCTTCCGTACAATCGCGCCTTCAGTCCTTGTTCTTCCAGAATTTCCTTGATCGGAATAATGAACTTGTTGATGAAACGCTTGCGTTCAGGCTCCGTTTCTTTCAGCTTCTCTTCGATGTCTTCGTACTCATCTGTCTCGGTCCATTTCAATCCGAGATCTTCCAGTTCCGTTTTGATGGCATTCAATCCGAGACGGTGGGCGAGAGGAGCGTATAGAAAAAGTGTTTCTGATGCAATCTTCAACTGCTTGTCGCGCTTCATAGAAGCCAACGTGCGCATATTGTGTAAACGATCTGCCAGCTTGATCAATATCACGCGGATGTCATCAGAAAGCGTAAGCAGCATCTTGCGGAAGTTCTCCGCTTGTATAGAATTCGTTTTCTGGTCAAATACACCTGCAATCTTCGTGAGGCCGTCAATGATCTTGGCTTCTTTCTCGCCAAACATTCCACGAACATCGTCGAGTGTAATATCAGTGTCTTCCACTGTGTCGTGAAGAAGTGCGCAAACAACAGATGTTGTACCGAGACCAATTTCCTCCGCACAAATCTGCGCAACAGCAATCGGGTGATAGATATACGGCTCACCGGTTTTGCGGCGCATGTCTTTATGCGCTTCCAGTGCTACGTTAAATGCTTTACGGATGAGTTGTTTGTCGCCTTTTTCGAGACGACGCTTACAAGCCTTAAGGAGATTCCTGTAGCGTTTCAGGATTTCCTTACGCTCTTCTTCGAGATCAATTTCAACGACTTTCGCTTTCTCGCTCATATTTATTCAAGGCTGGGAGTGCCTTTGAAGTAGACTATGAATTTACGGAACTTTTCCAAAGTTCTCGCACACTAAAACGTTGGAAAAGTTTTAGTCGACTTCTACACTCAGTACCAGATTTTCAAACACCGCCTGGTACTTCAGAAATTCACCTTGTTCCCGGTTCTGTGCTGCACAACTGATCACATAGATTGTAGTTCCTTTCACAATGATTGCATCGAGGAAACCAACCTTGTTATCTTCAGTATAGTACATTCCATAGCGACGAAAGCTCTTACAAGAGTCAATAGTCAGATACGCTTCGTCCACCAATTCAACGCGACCTACGCTGGAATGGAGTATGTTCAGCATATCGTTAGCGAGTGATTCCAAAGTTTGACCGGCCTCCAGCGTACCTTTTGAAATGTTGATGTTCGGTTTCATGACCAGTCCCGCTTCATCAATATTCTTTTCGTAATGGACAAACGTTTTCGGATTGATAGTTCCCGCCGTGTCCCACTTTACCGGCTTCACAAAACTGATTCCCATTTCTTTCATCTCTACACGCTCAGTCCTGAAATCATCTGCATCGAGATTGTATTTCGCAACGCCTTCGGTGAACTGGACCGCACTGATTACATTTCCTGCTGCATCATACTTCAGCCACGCACCAACGACTTTGTCGTCAAACATCTGACCACGTGCTTTAATTTTTCCGCTTGCATCAAGCAACACAACTTCTTCCGCATCCTGCCCGTCACGATGGGTGATTATTAGTTTTCCGCTATCGGTTTGTACTTCACGAATAGTAGCGACATCAGAAATTGTATCCGCGGTTGAATCAACCTTCGGCTGTTCTGTTACAGGAGTATCATTACCACACCCAAGGCCTGCAAAAATTATTATGGAAAACAGAAAACTGAAAATCTTCATTTAAATTTTTGTTTTATTTTTTATGTTTTCAAATCTGCGCTATCAGCGTAATCAGCGGCTACTTTGCAGGTAATACTGTTGATGCACATTCGCCAAACCCAATGCGCACTCCATTTTTTTCTGCAAATCCGCGCATGATCACCGTGTCGCCGTCGTTGATGAATTTGCGGTCAGTCCCATCATTCATCTTCACAGGTTTTGTTCCGCGCCACGTGATTTCCATCATTGAACCGAATGATCCTTCATCCGGACCGGAAATAGTTCCTGATCCCATAAGATCACCGATGTTCACG
>CAYUTR010000033.1:0-22753 GCA_964447465.1 uncultured Chryseobacterium sp. | reverse complement strand
TTCATCATGAAACGCGACTCGTAAAAAACACCGGCCTGAATTGCTTCGATGGATGCAAGAGAAGCCTGGTTGTTCTGTACGCCCCAGAGATCGCCATTTACTGCTGTGCCGCAGCCACCCATTCCCATGCTGCGAGCGCCCAGCGGAGGATTATCTCCAGCTGAAACGGCAAGGGAAATGGAGAAAAATGCGGAGAACAGTATGTGCTTCATCGAGGCCTAAAATTAGCCCGATTTCGCTGTTGTGCAACGGTTCACAAGGATTTAATATCAACTGTTTGAGGACTCACCATTGTCCACTTAAACGTCTTACATGATACCCGTTACTGCTGTTGCGCCTAGAGGCGCTTTGGCCACAGATTCGCAGATTACTCAGATTTCACAAATTTAATTTTAGTTTGATTTGAAAAAAATTGCTGCCTCACCTAAGTTTGCAGAATGCGCAAATCGTCCTGTCTCATTGGTAGAATTTGCCGAAGTTTCCAATGTAGAAAGCGCTTTTCAATTAGCCTTCCGGGTCTGTCCCGTCTAGTTTAGCGGTGAACAAAACGCACCAACATGATCTTACATGTATTCATTCTCGTTCTGAGTTTCTGTCTGCCGATTTCTCTTCTGGCGCAAAACCCGCAATGGTCTCCGGCCGTAACACCGCAATTCAGCTGGGGTGATGAACAGTCGCCAGAATCAACGGAAACGATCTCTAGCGATTCCATTATTTACTCGGGCGCCGAATATGACACCGTTGTATTTGATTCCGTTCATAAAGTGCCGTACCGGCTTGTAGAAAAACGGGGAGATGAGATGATTCACAATTGGATTTGTCCCGGTGCGATTCATGCTCCGCACATTTATGCCGGAGTGGGTATTTATCGGTTCGATAAAAGTGGTATGACAGATTTCCAGATCGGTTGGTACCCGAGTTATGTCGCGAGTGAAGGATCTCACACGATGTGGGATGTCTACATTTCCATGGAGAGAATGTTTTTTCTCTACAGAAAATCGAAAGAAAAGAAAACGTCGTTATGTGTTGATATAGGATATTCGCCCGGGCTTGTGACTCACTATCACGTCACTGAAAAGATCCGTCGCGATAAATTTTACGGAGTGGTAGCCGGTGTGACCTATGAAGGATTGTTTAATCCACGGAATAGACCGGTGTATTATTACTCCGGAGAAAATAATGTCACACAGATAAAGTCGTACTACAATGTATCGCTGAAAACCGGTGTGGCCAGAATGCGTTGCAGAAATGTGGAGTGGCTGGCACCCTGGAGAAGTACGAAGAAGCACAAGTTATTACGTGGATCAGGAATGTCGCGATGGACGGTTGGAGTGATGTATTTTCCACTTCAGGAATTTAATGCGATCGTTCTGCAGGGAGTAGATGATCCGTCGATCGCAGGATCGATCACGTACGAAACAATTTCCGGTTACATTTCGTGGGAGGGACGAACTGCATTCATCAGTGTGAAACGTGAGTGGGGCGTATACAGCAACCTCCTATTTGTTGCACCATCATGGAATCGGGAAACTGATTACAATTTTTCATTCTGTTATTCCTGGGGAGTGTATATCAGTCTCGACAAGAAAAACCCGAGATGGAAGGAGAACCTGAGCAGTTCGCGATAACGACTATTTCGTCGCCGACTTCAGCGTTTTCAGAAACAGATCTACCGGCTGCGCTCCTGAAATTGCATACTTGCGGTCGACAACGAAAAATGGAACACCGCGTACACCAATGTGTTGTGCTTCTTCAATATCGTTTTCCACTTCTTCAGCGAATTGATTTCCGCTCAGCATTGTTTCTACTTCATCCGCATCGCATCCTGCGGCAATACCAATCGCTTTGAGCACTGCATGATCAGAAGTGTCTTTTCCTTCGATGAAATACGCTGAGAAGAGTAACTCTTCCACTTTATCCTGAAGACCCGTTTCTTTTGCGAGATGCGAAAGACGATGTGCATCAAATGAATTCGCCACAATCGCTTTATCGAGGTGATAATCCAATCCAACTTCTTTGGCGATTTCAGTAACGCGGGTATTGGATTCAATCGCTTTCTCAATTGTCCAGCCTTTTATTTCGGCAAGATATTGGTTGAGATTTTTATCGGCTTGTTTCTTGAGATCGGGATTCAGCTGGTAGCTTTTCCATTCGATAGTTACGTTTTCCTTCCCGTCAAATTGTTCTAACGCCGCTTCGAACTTTCTCTTCCCGATGTAACAAAACGGGCACATCACATCACTCCAGATTTCTACTTTCATAACACTAAATTTCCGGTAAAGTTACGCTTAACATGGAGACTGGATCGATTTGCAAATTAGTTGATATGCTGATTAGTTGATGGTAGGCATCAACTAATCAGCATATCTGCAAATCAACTAATCATTAGGGTATCGGGTCGTGTACGGATAAAAGGTTTTCCACGTGTGCCAGAACAACTGTCGGGCGGGAATCGGTCGCACCGTTCTTCCGGGATGAAAATTAATATCCATTGAATCCGGATTGCTGTTGAAGTTTACCGGATCTTCCTGGTAAAAAATTACAGCTTCATAATTCACATTCTGATCGTCTATGGTAATCATAACATTTTCTCCACCGAGAGTATCAAAGATCACACGATCACGTGTAAGCTGTTTCCAATCGTAAGCGCGATACGCTCCGTTCACTTCAATTCCAAGCACCCACGATTTATCCTGCCACGATGCAGTGTCGGTACGCGTCAACGGATCTGTATCCGTGCCTTTTTCAAATTTATCGTCGCTGTACCGGTGTGCATATTCAGGAACTGCGGCCATTACTTTTCCGTTCGGGTGCCGCGTAGACCATTCCGCAAGAGTCATCTGTTCTGACGGTACAATTTCCAAAGATTGTCCTTTATACTCACCGACTACACATTGTCCATTGGCCTGCATCCACCAACTGCCGGTTTGACGATCTTCAAACATCGCATTCCATTGATCCATTCCAACAAGGCGGAATGAGTGTCTTCCGGGAATAAGTTTTGGATCGTATACAGCACCGCTTCTGCACACATCACAATACGTCACCAGAATTTCCCTGCCACCTACAACATCCGGAACAAGATGATGATAAGCCAGGTAGCGGATCGGGTAGGCACGCGATTCTCCACCCTGCGTGACTCCTATTACGATAGCATCCATTGGAACATCTGCTTCTTCCGGAATAACATACAGCACTTCCCGGGCCTGCTTGAACATCGCTTCCGCCGTCATGGCATAATTTGCCAGGTAATAAATCATGCCGGTGAAGAACAAAGTGATCATAGGAACCCACGCACGTTTTTCAAACGCGCTTTGAAATCCCACGATGACACCTGCAAGAAGCACAATGCGTATCCACCAGCGATAATGGTACAGGAAGTAAGCAGTCTCCACTGCCGGCTCGTGCTGACTTCCGGGCATTGGCATGAGCAGATAGGCGCGGTATGCCTCTGTGATAATCAGCAAGAGCAGTGAAATATGAAAAAGCGCCTTTAATTTCATGGTTGAGTGCAAGTTAGTAAATACGTCATGCGGATTCCTGCTTGTTTGGTGTTAACAGGATGTTCAAAACAGAGGAATTCCATACCAGTCATAACCTTTACATTTGCACACAGAAAATCTCATCCGCAAGGGTGCAAAAAATAAAACTATGCAACCAAGAGTAAGCATTATCATGGGCAGTACTTCAGATATGCCCGTTATGCAGGAAGCTGCAAAGATTCTCGACCAGTTTGAAATTCCATTTGAAATCAATGCACTGTCGGCACACCGTGTTCCTGAGCAGGTTGTTGAATTTGCAAAGGGTGCGCATGCGCGTGGAATACGTGTGATTATTGCCGGCGCTGGTGGAGCAGCACATCTTCCGGGAGTGTGCGCTGCACTCACTACTTGTCCGGTGATCGGTGTTCCATGCCGTTCGAGTATTTCTCTCGACGGTTGGGATTCGTTGCTTTCAATTGTTCAGATGCCACCGGGAATTCCTGTTGCAACAGTTGGAGTTGACGGTGGACAAAATGCAGGTATTCTTGCTGTGCAGATGTTGGCTACCGGAGACAATGAGCTGAATGCGCGTATCGGTAAATTCAAAGAAGATCTCAAGAAGAAAATTCTGAAAGCGAACGAGGAGCTGAAGGCGCATACGTTTAAATTCCGCGTTTAGCATTCGAAGATTTGAAAATTCGAAGATTCGAATAAGCCGTTGGTGTCAGTACTAGCAAACGCAGAATTTTCAAATCTCGAATTTTCGAATGGTTACTGGACTTTCTTGAGGACGGATATGGTCTTCTCAATCATCGCATCGTCAACATCCAAATGCGTAACGAAACGGACAGTTTGTCTTCCGAAAATTGCGCACTTGATTCCGTTATCGGCAAGTTGCTGCATGAAATAATCCAAGGGAATTGCATCATGCAAAGTGAAGATGATGATGTTTGTTTCTACCGGTAAAACTTCTTTCACGTAAGGCAATGCTTTTACTTCTTTCGCGAGTTCAGCTGCACGTTTGTGATCGTCTTTCAGTCGTTCGATATTATTGTCGAGCGCATATAATCCAGCTGCTGCAATGAATCCGGCCTGGCGCATTCCGCCACCGAAAACTTTGCGTGCACGACGGGCTTCTTTGATGAATTCTTTATTTCCGACAAGAACTGATCCTGCAGGAGCACCCAATCCTTTGGAGAGACAAAGTGAAATTGAATCGAACAATGGACCGATCTGCTTTGATGTATATCCTGCTTCTACGATTGCATTGAATAGTCGTGCTCCATCGAGGTGCATTAACAGTCCATGCTTTTTGCAGACTGTACTAAGTCCCTGCATCTGTTCGAGAGAATAGTAACTGCCACCGGCTTTGTTCACCGTGTTCTCAATACTTACGAGCTTTGTACGTGTGAGCCAATCGAAAATCTGGTTGATGCTTTCTTCTACCTGCGGACCGGAAATTCTGCCGCGATCTCCATTGAGAAGTTTCGCTTGTACACCGGAATTTCTTGCCATGCCACCACCTTCGTACTGGTAAATGTGTGAAGTATAGTCACAGATCAGCTCGTCGCCCGGTTTAGTTGAAACGTTAATCGCAATCTGATTGGTCATTGTTCCCGAAGGACAAAATACACCTGCTTCTTTGCCGAACAGTTTCGCAGCTCTTTCTTCGAGCGCGTTGATTGTTGGATCTTCTCCGAACACATCGTCGCCAACGGCTGCAGAAAACATTGCATCCAGCATTCCTTTCGTGGGACGGGTAACGGTATCGCTGCGGAGGTCGATTATCATGGAGTGTGAAGGTAGTAAAAGTGCGCAGTACGCAGTGCGCAGTACGCAGTGAAAACTACTCTGTGTCAACGGGGTGTCAGAACTGCGCACTGCCAACTGCGTACTGCGCACTGAAGGACGAAACTACCTATATTTACAACTAACAATGACCCGTCTTTCCCTCACAATTGTCTTCATTTTGTCAGCGCTCTGCGGATTCGCGCAGAACCAGAAAGTGTGGTGGATATATTTCGCGGATAAGCAGGGCTCCACTTTTGATCCATACACGTTTTTTGATCCTGCTGCAATTGAGCGAAGAGAGAAAGTTGGTGTTTCGCTCTATGATTATTCTGATTACCCCGTAAGTGAGAATTATCTCGGACAGATTACGAAAGTTGTAGACACTGTTGGCTACGCCAGTCGCTGGATGAATGCCGTGAGTGTTGTCGCAACGGAAGATCAGATTGCGCAAGTGAAGACTTTTTCTTTTGTGATTAATGTGATTTTGCAGGGCGGGTTCGATTGGGTTTCCTGTTCTCTTCCTGCAGATGGTGGTTATATCCACGAGCCAGTAGACGGAATATCCTGGCAGGTTCGTGAAATGGAAGGTGAACAATTCGCGAAACATAATGTAACCGGACTGGGAATCAATATTTGTATTCTTGATGCCGGATTCTGGGGAACAGATTCGCACGAAGCATTTTCCACGCTGCGATACAACGGACAGATTAAAGCGACACGAAATTTTATTTCGAAAGACACGAGTGTTTACAATCTGAAGACTGATCATGGTACGAGTGTGTTATCCTGTATTGCAGGTAATGATAAAACACAATCGTTAGGAATGGCTCCGGGAGCAAATTTCTTACTGGGTCTCATCGCGAAAGAATACGGAAATCAATATCGCGCAGAAGAACATTACATCGCCGGAGTAGAGTGGGCCGATCAGAAAGGCGCACACATCATCAACATTTCCGGTGGACCGAATGAGAATGCGTATTTCCCGGAAGACATGGATGGAAAAACTTCGGTGATTTCATTTGCTTGTAAAATGGCGGCACGCAAAGGAATTCTCGTGGTTGCAGCTGCAGGAAATAATGGTCAACATCTGGGCGAACGTCAATTACTTCCTCCAGCAGAAACCGACAGTGTTCTATCAGTTACGGCAATGGGAGATTCCGGTTGGGTTGCAGATTATAGTGCGATTGGTCCACCACCAGATTTTCGTCGCAAGCCCGACATTTGTGCACCAGCTGAAGTACTCGTTGCCGCGAGAGAGAAGAAAGGAAATGTTTATGCTTATAGCGACGGAACGTCTTTCTCGGCGCCACTCATTGTTGGATTCGCAGCGTGTTTGATGCAGAAATATCCGGAGATCACTGCGATGGGAACTATCGATTCAATGCATCGTTGTGCGCATCTTTATCCGTATTACGATTATGCCCACGGATATGGAGTTCCCATGGCGGGATATTTTTACAGGGAAAATTACAAACCTGCAAAATCTTTTTCCCTCGCAGTGCAGGATTCGGCCACGTATTTCATTGTCGAGCCGGGAGCCGATACACTCTGTGAACATATAGAAGACCGGTTGCTATTTTATCACATCGAAGATTCGACAGGTAGAATCATACACTATAATGTACATGATATTAACCAGCGTCGTTTGCATTTGTATAACGGTCCTGGACTACCGGAGTATCGGGGCTACAAACTGTGCGCATGGTATAAGAATTATTATGCAGAAATCGATTTGTAAAATAGTACTGCTGCTCTGCATTGTGCTCTCTGGTAATCTGAACGCGCAACGTGTACTCGTGGAAGAATCTCCCGATACGAGCGGGGAAATTCCAAGCTTCGGCCCTAACCGCGCAATATTTTATTATCCGCTGATAAAGCTTGGTGTGTTTGCACCGGTGTACGATGAGGGAATTTATCTGAATCCCTGGTGTACTTCCATGAGTTACGAATTGCGTACCAAAGCGAAAATCTGCAGGTGGAATGCGTTGGTGCTTGATGTTGGTTATCGATGCGATCGGTTTTCGATCAAGGAGAATCCGGATCACACCATTCCTTTCTTTGGTGGAAATTCGAAACGGTCGCGTCTCTCATCTCACAACATTACATTCGCGCTTTGTGATAGAATCAATTTCGGCCGACGGGCAAACATTCAGGGTATTTATCTCGATTTCGGTTTCTATGGCGATTATGTTTTTCGGTCTTCGCACCTGACCGTGTACGAGTATTACGATTCGAACTCAAGCGCAGGCGACCATGTTAAATCCAAAGTCCGCGCCAACAAATTGCCTTACATCAATAAACTGAATTACGGCCTTACGGCCCGCTTCGGTTGGGAATGGGGTTCGTTCTATGGTGCATATCGCATGACGGATCTGATCCAGGATCCGGACGTATTTACGCCTTGGCCTGATATGCCAAAACTCGTGGTTGGCCTCGAGTGGTATTTTGTAAGCTACTAGCACATTTGTCGACGAGCGAGGACAAGTTTTCAATTTTTAATTCTCATTGGTATTTCAGAATTAAAAATTGAAAATCGTCCTACAACTGGTAGGTTAAGTAGGAAAATCTGCTTGAGATTTATCTTGATGCAGGCACAAAAAACCGAAACCTGCACTTCACAAAACCGTATATTTAGCTGATAAATTCAGCTTATGACCCAGATTACACGATGTTTTGATTTGCTCGACTTTTACCGAACCTCTTTCGGTAACAAACCCGATATGTATGCCTCGAAGGTAGATGGCCAGTGGAAAAGCTGGTCGACCGACGACGCAATTGCACGAATGCATGATGTGGCTTCAGGGTTGCTCAATTCCGGTGTAAAGCGTGGCGACCGTGTCGGAATTATTTCAGCGAACCGTCCTGAGTGGAACATTATTGATTTTGGTGTACAATTGTGCGGTGCGGTATTGGTTCCGGTTTACCCGAATCTTTCCGAACAGGATCTTGCATTCGTAATCAAAGACGCAGGCGTAGTTGCTTTTTTCGCTGATGCTCCAGCACAAGCGCAAAGAGTCTCAAAGGGAGCATCTGAAGCTAACTGTCCGGTAAGTGTGTATTGTATTGACGACGCAACCGGGTATACGAAGTGGACCGCATTGGCCGATGCGGGTCGCGCGAATCCGCGCACAGCGGATATCGATGCCGTGAAGAAGGAAACTACACCGGATACATTATTGACTTTACTCTACACTTCCGGTACAACGGGAACTCCGAAAGGCGTAATGTTGTCACACGGAAATCTCGTGAGCAATTTCACCGTACTGTGCGATCTGCCACCGGTTGATCATACGTGTAAAGCTTTAAGCTTTCTTCCGCTCAATCACATTTATGAGCGCATGCTGAGTTATCTCTACCTCTTTCGTGGACCATCAATTTATTATGCGGAGAGTATTGAGAAAGTAGGCGATAACATCCGCGAAGTGAAACCTCACATGTTCACGTGCGTGCCGCGTTTGGTTGAGAAAGTTTTCGATCGCATCATGGCAAAAGGTGAGGAGCTCAAGGGAATCAAGCGCAAACTTTTCTTCTGGGCAGTTGAGCTTGGAGAACAATACGATATTCCTTCGAAGCGTTCCGGTTGGTACAATTTCAAGTTGAAAATTGCTTCAGCACTTATTTTCAAAAAGTGGCGTGAAGCTCTCGGCGGAAATACACGTTGCATGGTTTCCGGTGGAGCGGCATTGAACGTTCGTCTCGCACGCATTTTTTGGGCAGCAGGAATTCCTGTTCTCGAAGGATATGGATTGACTGAAACTTCACCGGTAATTGCTGTGAACACATTGGATCCGGGTTGTATGTATTTTGGTACGGTTGGTCCTGTGATTAAAAACAATACGGTGAAGTTCGGTCCCGACGGAGAAATCCTGGTGAAAGGTCCGAACGTAATGAAAGGTTACTGGAATCGTCCGGATGCAACGGCAGAAGTGCTGGAGGCGGATGGATTCTTCCATACCGGCGACATAGGCGAACTGATTGAAGGGAAGTATCTGAAAATTACGGATCGCAAGAAGGAAATTTTCAAGACTTCACAAGGAAAATATATTGCGCCTCAACGGATCGAGAACATGCTGTGCAGTTCACGGTTTATTGAGCAAGCCATGATTGTTGGAGATGGTGAGAAGTACGCGGCAGCAGTTGTAGTTCCCGCGTTTGCTTTTGTGAAGGAATGGGCGTCTCGCAAGAACCTTAATATTGGCGCAACTAACGAAGAAATTGCGGCCAACGCCGATGTGAAAGCGCGTATCATGGAAGAGGTAGCTATTGCGAATAAGGCATTGGCGCCCTACGAACAAGTCAAGAAGGTTGCGCTGATTCCGCGGTTATTCTCGGTTGATACAGGTGAGCTTACTCCGAAAATGAGTCTTAAACGGAAGGTGATTTCAACGAATTATACGTCGCAAATAGCGGGTCTTTTCGCGTAGACGACCCGGTTGGCCACGTATTGGCAGTTTACCATCGCCTATTTCCTATCGGCTGCAAACTACTATGCATGCATAGGAAATAATACTACCTTTGTTGCCATGAAGCGTCCACCCCAAAAGAAAGAAACCTATTGTTCCCGCATTAAACAATCGTGGCATTCCATTTCGCGGATGTACAATGCAGAAGGAGACAAACACGATCTGACTACGACACTCGGTTTTATTCTGTTGAACATCAATAGCGCGGAAGGAATTCCATCAACGGCAATTGGCCCTGCTTTAGGAATGGAAGCAACCAGCCTTGTGCGCACGTTGAGTTCGCTTGAGAAAAAAGGCTGGATCAAGCGCAATAAAGATCCGAAGGATGCGCGTAAAGTGATGATCACGCTTACGGCAAAGGGAAAGCAGAAGCGCGACATTTCGAAACTGGCTGTGCAGAACTTCAACCAGGCAGTAGAGAAGAAGGTTGGAAAACAGAAACTGAAAATCTTCAACGAAGTAATCGAACAGATAAATTCTATCGCCGGGGATCGGTAACTTTCTGAACCGGATAAAATATTTTCTCATGACCAGAGTAATCAGAAAAGTTGCAATCCTTGGTTCCGGCGTAATGGGATCGCGTATTGCCTGTCATTTCGCAAACACAGGTGTGGAAGTTCTTCTGCTCGATATTGTTCCGCGTGAATTATCTCCGGCAGAACAGGAGAAAGGACTTACACTTGAAAGCAAAGTAGTCCGCAATCGCATCGTGAACGATTCACTCCAGGGAGTTTTGAAAAGCAATCCTTCTCCGGTTTACAGCAAGTCGGTTGTTTCCCGTATCAAAACCGGGAACTTCGACGACGATCTGAAAAACATTGCGAACTGCGACTGGATTCTCGAAGCAGTTGTAGAGCGTCTCGACATCAAACAGCAGGTGTTTGAAAAAGTAGAGCAGTTTCGCAAACCGGGAACGCTCATCACGACAAACACTTCAGGAATTCCCGTACACTATCTCGTGAAAGGTCGTTCCGACGATTTCATAAAGCATTTCTGCGGCACACACTTTTTCAATCCACCGCGTTACCTGCGCTTGCTGGAGATTATTCCTTCTCCACAAACGAACCAGGAAGTGATTGATTTCCTGATGCAGTATGGAGAATTGCATCTCGGGAAAACAACTGTTCTCTGCAAGGACACACCTGCATTCATAGCGAACCGGATTGGCGTTTACGGAATCATGTCGCTCTTTCACACCGTGAAGAAAATGAATCTTACGGTAGAAGAAGTGGATAAACTCACGGGACCTGTTCTCGGAAGACCAAAATCAGCAACGTTCAGAACATGCGATGTTGTTGGTCTCGATACACTCGTACTCGTTGCCAACGGACTTGCGGCGAATTGCCCGAACGATGAAATGAAGGACCTGTTTGTTCTTCCCGATTACGTATCGAAGATGAATGCGAACAAATGGCTGGGCGATAAAACCGGTCAGGGTTTTTATAAGAAAACAAAAGATGCGAACGGCAAGACAGAAATTCTTGCACTCGATCTCGATACGTTAGAATATCGCACTCAGAAGAAGGCGAAGTTCGCAACACTGGAAGCAACCAGGCCAATTGAAAATCTGCGTGAGCGGATGAAAGTGCTTGTGCAGGGAAAAGACAAAGCGGGTGATTTCTATCGCGCTTCTTTTGCCGGAATGTTCGCTTACGTTTCTAATCGCGTTCCTGAAATCGCAGATAATATTTATAAAATCGATCAGGCACTCAACGCGGGATTTGGCTGGGAACTTGGGCCATTTGAAACATGGGATGCCATCGGATTGAAAGAAGGCATTACACTTGTTGAATCACAAGGATTGAAAGTGGCAGCATGGGTAACCGAAATGCTTGCTGCAGGAAACACTTCTTTCTACAAGATTGTCGACGGAAAGAATTTGTGTTACGATGTTGCATCGAAATCGTACAAGGCAATTCCCGGAACTGAGAATTTTATCATGCTCGACACATTGCGTGCCGACAAAACGGTCTGGAAAAATTCCGGAACAACGCTTGTTGATATTGGTGATGGAATTCTGAATCTTGAGTTTCACACGAAGATGAATACGATCGGCGGAGAAGTTCTCCAGGGAATCAACAAAGCAATTGAAATTGCTGAGAGCGGTTATCGCGGATTGGTAATTTCCAACGAAGGACAGAATTTCTCAGCGGGAGCAAACCTCGGAATGGTCTTCATGTTCGCCATAGAGCAGGAGTGGGATGAATTGGATTTCGCAGTGCGTGCTTTCCAGGCTACAACATCGAGAATTCGCTATTCATCAATACCTGTTGTAGTTGCACCGCATAACTTAACACTTGGTGGTGGAGCAGAAATCTGCTTACACGCTGATGCCGTTGTTGCACACGCAGAAACATACATGGGACTTGTGGAGTTTGGGGTTGGTGTAATTCCCGGAGGCGGTGGAACAAAAGAGTTTGCAATCCGTCTTGCAGATGAATTACACGAAGGCGATGTGGAACTGAATGAATTCAGAAACCGTTTCCTCACAATAGGACAAGCAAAAGTTTCTACTTCAGCGCGTGAAGGATTTGAACTGGGTTACCTCCGCAACGGAATTGATCGCGTAGTTGTATCGAGAAACAGGTTGCTTGCAGAAGCGAAGGCAGAAGCGTTACGCTTGGCGGATGAAGGATACACAAAACCCATTCCGCGTACGGATATACGGGTGCTCGGGAAGTCGGCGCTTGGTCTCGCATATCTTGGTGCAAATGCCATGCTCAGTGGAAAATACATTTCTGAGCATGACGAGAAGATTTCTCAGAAGTTGGCGTGGGTGTTATGTGGTGGAGATTTGAGTCAGCCGACGATGGTGAGCGAAAAATATCTGCTCGATCTGGAACGTGAAGCATTTTTGTCATTGTGCGGAGAACGTAAATCATTGGAACGCATGCAGAGTATCTTGCAGGGTGGAAAGGTGCTGAGGAATTAATTTGACCGCCAAGGATCGAGTCTCACGAGATTGCTTCGACAAGCTCGCAATGACCCGGTGAATTTGGCGCTTTAGCGGTAAAAAAATAAAAGCATGAACGCATACATCATAGCAGCACTTCGCTCACCAGTAGGCAAAGCCCCGAAAGGTTCTTTCCGTTTTCTGCGTACCGACGAATTAGCTGCACAAGTCATCCGCCAGCTCATGGCACAGGTTCCGAATCTTGAGAAGGATCGTATCGACGATCTTATCGTTGGAAACGCAATGCCCGAAGCTGAGCAGGGATTAAATTTCGCGCGATTGATTTCGCTGCTGGCACTGGACACTGATAAAGTTCCGGGTGTTACTGTGAATCGTTATTGCGCTTCAGGATTAGAAACAATTGCAATGGCCTCGATGAAAATTCATGCGGGACTTGCAGATTGCATCATTGCCGGTGGAGCAGAATCAATGTCGCTCATTCCCATGGGCGGTTGGAGAATTATTCCGAACGCAGACGTTGCGCTCAATAATCCAGATTGGTATTGGGGAATGGGACTCACGGCAGAGGCAGTTGCGAATGAATACAAGATTTCACGCGAAGACCAGGATGCATTTGCATTGAAGTCGCACCTGAAGGCAATTGCGGCAATCAAGGAAGGGAAATTCAAATCCGGAATTGCACCGATAACTGTTGACGAGGTTTTTCTCGATGCAAACGGAAAACGCCAGACGAAATCAACGATTGTTGATACGGACGAAGGTCCACGTGCAGATACAAATGCAGAGGCGCTTGCAAAACTGAAACCGGTTTTCGCAGCGAATGGAAGCGTGACAGCAGGAAATTCATCGCAGACATCTGATGGTGCAGCATTCTGTATTGTTGTGAGCGAACGTATGCTGAAAGAATTGAATGTTCAGCCCATCGCGCGACTCGTTAGTTATGGTGTGGCTGGAGTTCCTCCTCGCATTATGGGAATCGGTCCAGTAGCGGCAATTCCGAAGGCGTTGAAGCTTGCAGGAATGACGCTTGATCAAATTGATCTCATCGAATTGAACGAAGCGTTTGCATCACAGTCGTTGGCGGTACAGCGCGAACTGAATATCAATCCGGAAGTCTGCAACGTGAATGGAGGAGCAATTGCACTTGGACATCCGTTGGGTTGTTCAGGAACGAAATTGTCGGTGCAGGTATTTAACGAACTGAAAGCGCGGAAGAAGAAATACGGAATGGTGACGATGTGTGTTGGAACGGGGCAAGGTGCTGCGGGAATATTTGAAATGTTGTAACGTCAGGCTTCTCCCGATAGCTATCGGGATACGCTCAGTCTGACAATCCAACCGAATGAGAAACATATCCGAATGAAATAATAATTGCACGGAAAAGTCCTGAACCAGCTTGAAGTGCTTAATAACACACCGAAATGAGTATAAGTATCAAAGGCGGAGAATTTTTAATCCGCGACACAGCAGCCGAGGACATTTTTATTCCTGAAGAATGGGATGAAGAGCAACTGATGATTGCGAAAACCTGTCAGGATTTTCTCGCGGCGGAAGTTTACCCGAACCTGCAGCGGATCGACGATCAGGAAGAAGGATTGATGCCTTCGATTCTGGACAAGGCGGCTGCGCTGGGAATGCTCGGCATTTCGATTCCTGAAGAGTACGGTGGATTCGGAAAGGATTTCAAGACATCTATGCTCGCAACTGAGATTGTTGGATCAGGTCACTCATTTGCTGTGGCAATTTCTGCGCACACGGGAATCGGTACGTTGCCAATTCTGTACTACGGTACTGCTGAACAGAAAACGAAATACATTCCGAAGTTGATCAACGGTGAGATGAAAGCATCGTATTGTCTGACAGAACCAGGAGCAGGATCGGATGCAAACTCGGGAAAAACATCCGCTAAGCTTACTGCCGACGGAAAGCACTACGTTATCAACGGACAGAAGATGTGGATCACCAACGGTGGATTTGCTGACCTGTTTATTGTATTCGCGAAGATTGATGCGGATGAAAATCTCAGCGCATTTATCATCGAGAAAACATTTGGTGGAATCACTTTGAATGCGGAAGAACACAAGATGGGCATCAAAGGAAGTTCAACAAGGCAGGTTTTCTTCAACGACTGCAAAGTTCCGGTGGAGAATCTGCTTTCAGAACGTCAGAATGGATTTAAAATTGCTGTGAACATTCTCAACGTGGGCCGCCTGAAACTTGCGGGAGCTGCTGTTGGCGGATGTAAAGAGGTAATTAATCACGCGGTTAAATATGCGAATGAACGTCACCAGTTCGGTCGACCGATTTCGAAGTACGGAGCAATCCGATATAAACTCGCTGAAATGGCGACACGTGTGTACGCATGCGAGTCGGCTTTGTATCGCTGCACGCAGAATATTGATGATGCCATTGCGACTTTGCAGAGCGGAGGAATGGATTCCGAAAAAGCAAAGCTGAAAGGAACTGAACAGTTCGCTGCAGAAGCTGCGATTCTGAAAGTGCGTGGATCTGAAGTTCTTGATTATGTGGTAGACGAAGGTGTACAGATTTACGGAGGCATGGGCTACTCGGCAGAAGCACCAATGGATCGTGCGTATCGTGATGCGCGTATCAACCGCATCTTCGAAGGAACAAATGAAATTAATCGTATGCTGATTGTTGACATGCTCCTGAAGCGTGCAATGAAAGGTGAACTTGATTTGATGGGGCCTGCAACAAAAGTAGCTGGAGAACTGATGTCGATTCCTGATTTCGGGGAACCGGATATGAGTTTGTTCGCAGCGGAAAAACGTGCGATTGGTGGATTCAAGAAAGCAGTTCTCATGGTTGCTGGTGCAGCTGTACAAAAACTGATGATGGGACTCGCGAAAGAGCAGGAGATTCTAATGAATCTCGCGGACATGCTGATTGATCTTTATACAGTTGAGTCATTACAACTTCGGGTTGAAAAACTGGTGAAGAAACGCGGTGAAGAAGCCTGTAAGTTGCAACTGGATATGCTGCGTCTCACCGTATATGATTCCGCTGATCGGATTGCGAAAGCAGGAAAAGATGCGATCAATAGTTTTGCAGATGGAGATGAGCAGCGTATGATGCAGATGGGATTGCGGAGATTTACGAAAGTGGATCCGCAGAACGCGAAAGAACTGAGAAGAAGTGTTGCGGCGAAGATGATTGAAGAGAACAAGTACTGTTTCTAAAAGGAACGCGCCCTACGGCAAGCTCAGGACAAGGATTTTGATGTACTAAGCTTGCCAGGGTGCTTCCCGGATCATTCCTGTGAATAGAGAGACCGTGAAATTGGATTTTATGAGATAAACTCAAGCCTATCTCATAAAATCATAAGCTAGAAGTTTCAAATCACCGCGCTTATCCTTGCGAAGCGATTAGAAAACAGCGAACATAATAATCCGCGTTCCTTTTTAACTTAGCATCATGACACAATCTCCAGCCTCCAAACGCATCGACCTCGCTTATGCAAAGCACAGCGGTGATATCCGCAAACTGCTGGATTCAATCCGTGCCGCAATTCACGCAACGAAATCGGGACTCGAGGAAACCTGGAAATGGGGACCGGGATTTGCTCTGGATGGAAAACTGCTGATTGGCCTTTGGGGATTTCAGAAGCACGTTTCATTGGTGTTATATCGCGGTGCAGAACTCAAAGACAAGAACAAGTTGATCAACGACGGCTTTGATAACGCACACAACCGTATGGTGAAGTTTACGGAGTTCAAGCAGTTCAACAAGAAGAAGGTGATGGATCTTGTGAAGGAAGCCGTGAAACTGGAGAAAAGTGGAGGCGAAAAAGTGAACAAAAGTCAGATGAAAATTCCTGCTGAGCTGAAAAAATATTTCTCAACGAATAAAGCTACAGGAAAATTCTTTTCTGAATTGCCGCATTCGTTTCAACGGGAATATGTGCAATACATCACTCGTGTAAAAACGAAAACTACACGGGAAGATCACGTGAAGAAGGTGTGTGCGGCATTGAAGGCGAAGAAGAGATCGTTGTAATTATTGTTTTGTCAGTTCGAGCCCTTCGACTTCGCTCTGGACAGGCTGCGTCGAGAACAATCAAAACAATATTCCAGCTCACGTTTGCGACATCTCGACTGCGCTCGATGTGACAAACATTACGCCGAACACGGCATCCGCATATCCAGAAATACAAGATACCACGATCCGTTCTCGAGCATGAAGTACATGCGCATATGAAGTGCTGTATTCACCACCACGCGGGAAATTTTTCCAGCCAGCTCTTTCGCTTTTTTCGAATCATCATCGCTGAGTGCTGCGTATTCCCAGATCTTTTCTGTTTTGAACGTATTGTTCTCGTTGGTGAAACAGCCGTTCTTACTCCAGAAAGACGCCTGATCGCAATCGGGTTTTGGGATTTCCGCATTCAGGAGTTCGCACACCATTGAATTACGATCAATCGGAATAAGACTATCGTTCTTGAAATTGAGCAAGCCTTTAGTCGTGAACACGTGCACCATGGTTGGCATTGCGCCATTGGAAGTAATCACCCAGAGTCCTGCATCTTTATTGATGAAAACATCTGTGCTTTTCACGTTGTACGTTGCCGCAGCTACAAATGAACTGTAGATCCATTCGAACTGTTTGAAATCTTCGTTCGGCGGTAATGATTCAGTGATATTTTTCTTTACCGAGTCTTTCGCCGACAAAGTATCCTGCGTTTGGCTTGTTGTCTCATCAGAACCGCAGGAAGAAATCAGAACGGTTCCGCAAATAGCAAGTGTGAAAAGTGTCTTCATAAGCGTTTATTCTTCGGGACGGGGTTTTTGTGTGAACGCTCCGAGGTAGAAAATTACGATAAAAACCAGACATGCCGTCAATGCAAATACAGTCCATGGAGCGACGAGTGACCATAGTAATCCTGCAATGGTGCTTGCGAACAGGAGCGCAATGCTTCCCGCACCAGCGAAAAATCCGAGTGCTGATGCTTTCTCACCTTTGGGAACGAGCACGCTAATCCATGCTTTGCTGATTCCATCGTTAAGCGCAGCATATGCTCCGTAGATACCCATGAGCACAACGGGTAGCCAAGTTGGGGGCTTCCCGGAATTGCCAAACATCATCCAGGCAAATCCCGCATACGTTGTAACGAAGAACACGAGGCCAATCATGAAAATTGTTTTCGGACTGTACTTGTCGGAAAAATATCCGGCCGGGTAGGAGAGTAAGGCATAGAAGAAGTTGAACAAAATATAATAGAGAATGGTCACTTCTTCCGGCGTGAAACAATATCCGAAATAACAATTTTCCATGCCGGTATGAATTTCCCGAAGCGCCATCAACAGAAAAAGATCAGAGCTGTTGAACAAAGCGAACAGCAGAAATCCGCCGACTACTTTTTTATACGAGTGATTCGATTCACCCCAATAGCTGAACATCGCTTTCCACGAAGGCAATTTTTTCGAATCGGTTTTCTCAGTGTGTTTATCCTTGAGAAACATCAACACGATCATGGTGATTGCACCAGGAATAAGCGCGATATAAAACATTGTTGCTAATGATTCGCCCCGATGCGTAAACATATACCACAGCGCGATAATCGGTCCGATGAATGCACCAACTGTATCGAACGCGCGATGAAAACCAAAAACTTTTCCGCGATGTTTCGCATCAGATTCCTGAGCAAGCAATGCATCGCGTGCACCTGTTCGTACACCTTTACCTAATCGATCAGATGCGCGCATGAACATTGCCCAGAACACACTTGGAAATAAAACGATGAGTGGTTTCGCTAGTGCACTCAGCAAGTAACCGAAACGAATGAAAGGCAATCGCTCACCGCGCATGTCGGACCATTTTCCGAACCAGCCTTTTGATAATCCTGCAGCCGCTTCAGCAACACCTTCGATGATGCCGATCCACAATGCACCGAATCCGATTGTACCTAAATATATCGGCAGGATCGGATAGAGCAGTTCGCTGGATGCATCGTTGAACAAACTGACGAGGGAAATAACCAGAACGCCACGGGTGAGCCAGTGTTTCTGCATGCCTAAAGATATGGTAGGATGATTAGATGATAGGATGATTGGATTCAGATTGGGCAAAAAGAGGGCCAGTAAAGCCTTAAAATTTGATGATTTGCTGGAATTAACATCCGCTTTGGCAGACTGGCACCAAAATTGAAATAACTTTAGTCAAAGACATTTACCATGAAAAAGATACTCGCAATTTTCTCCCTGTTGGCCATGTTCAGCGTAGCTGCAATCGCACAGGATCCACCGAAAAATACGGTGAAGAAAAAGAACGCCGTGAAAACGGTGAGCCCAAATAAACTCGCAGGCAAGAAAGCGGTGAAGGCAAAGGTGCCGGTCGCTAAGATGAATAGTACTAAATAAGACGGATCGTCTTTGGTTAACAGGAGGCTCCTGTCGTGGCAACGCGGCAGGAGCTTTCTTTTAGACGGCAGTTAACAGACGCGAGCGGAACTACTCTCCGCGGGCTAAAGCCCAGCGACGATCAATTATTCGCTCTATGTATAAACGTGCACGGGCTTGATCCGAAGTATTTTTTTTAGACATACCCGTGCACTTTCCGTTAAGAATCTAGAGATGATCGCCGTCGGCTTTAGCCGGCGGATTAGGAAAGATATCTCCACTCACGTCTTTTTCCTATCTTCAACTCAGTGAAATCCAAAACCGACAAACCGAAAAGCGGTGATCTTCCGGTCCATTCTCTCGAGAAGACGGAACAGATCATTCATGTGCGTCCGTTGGAGTACAATAATCCTTACGATTTTACACGCGAGCACCGTCATACTTATTTCGAGTTGATGTTCTTCGATACAGGTGGTGGCGAACAGTTAGTCGATTTCGAACAGTTCACGGCGAAACCAAACAGCGTTCACATCATTTTCCCTCAGCAGATTCACTTGCTGCGTAGAAATGGCAGTACGGGAACAGTTGTGCAATTCGTAGAAGAAGTAATTCCTTCTGTGCAGGTGCGTAATCAATTGCGACAGGTTTTATTCAGCGAGAAGTCGGCCATTTTCTTTGAAGCCGATGAAGAGAAATTGGATTCATTCCGTCCTTTATTGCAACTCTTGAAAACTGCCTCAGAAAAGAACACAAAGATTTCGAACGATATCGCAACAAAATATCTGGAAGCTTTATTGTTGCAGTTGGCAGAAGGAAAAGAGTCGGTTGGAGCAACACAGCTCTCTGAAGAACAAAAACTACTCTTTCATTTTCAGCAATTGCTCGAAGAACAGTTCACCACGAATCACAGCGTGCAGGAATATGTGAAGCTGATCAATACGACGGAGAAAAAACTTGCTGCTGCGACCAAAAAATATCTTGGATTGAGTCCGCTTCAGGTTATACATAATAGAGTATTGCTGGAAGCGAAACGTGCACTTGTATTTGAAGACACATCACATAAGGAAATCGCTTTCCGTCTTGGATTCGATTCTCCGGCGAGTTTCTCGCAGTTCATTAAGAACAAAACCGGGTACTCGCCATCTGAGTTGAGTACGCATCTCGTTGATATTCATAAATAGCAAAGCAAAAAAGGAACGCGGATTTTTATGTTCGACGTTTGCTAACGGCTAAAAGGATGACTACTGAATTCATCAAATTCGGCTATTGGATTTAATGAGATAAGCTCGTAGATAGCGATTGATTGCTCCAGCGATCAATCATCCGCGTCGATCCGGAACCACTCTTTCTACTTACACCTCGTATCCTTAAAGCCCCTAACACCTACTGGGCATCAAAATCCGCGTTCCTTTTTCCCATCAGCGTGGAGTAAATTCCAATCTTCCAGCGAAACACCAACCCTTTTCATAAGTTTTCGGCGGGAATCCCTATCGTTATGGCATAACCCTAACCTGATCTTTGGGGTATAAATAGCACAGACAACAACATATCCAAACAGAAATAAACAACATACCCAAAATGAAAAACTTCAACAAAGCTCTTATGATTGCCGCTCTTACAATGGCTCCGTTATTTGCAAAGGCACAGTGGAGCGCGGTACGCTTCGATTCCGCAAATATTTTCAGAAATATTTTTGCTGCAACGCCGAACGACGTATTTACAACAGGAACTGATCCTTTTATGGGAGAATATTTCCTGCTTCGTTCTGATGACGGAGGAACAACATGGGATTCTGTCGTGCTCAATACCGGTGCAGATGATTTCCAGGTCTATGAATTGTTCTTTGCAGATCCGAACAATGGATTTATAGGCGGACGTAAAAACAACGCGACGCAGAACATGCAGAAGACCGTTGATAACGGAACAACGTGGACCGACATCACTCCTGATCCTTCCAGCGTTGAAACGATTTCTTCTATTTATTTCCTCGATGCGAATACCGGCTGGGCAACTTCAGGTCAGAACCTGTACTCCACGGTTAATGGTGGAACATCATGGACAACTGTTGATATGAATTTCATCGCACAGGATATTTATTTCGCGAACACCTTGGATGGTTACGCAGCAGGTGGTGATACCATGAGTCTTCCCGCTTACGTAATGAAGACAGTTGACGGAGGTTTAACTTGGACTCCTGTCCTTATGAATACGGACGGTAACGTTTTCGTTAACACCAATAATTATCTGAACGTAGTAGATGCAAATACAATTTTCACCGCGCAGGAATGGACCAACAAATTGTATCGCACAATGGATGGAGGTGCAACATGGGATACCATCATCTGCGACTCTGCATTCATGATCACAGACTTTCACTTTGAATCTGCTGATTCAGGTCAGGTTCTGACCGACATGGGTCAGTTGTTCTATACCAACGATGGAGGAGCAACATGGAATCTTGCTTACTCTGCTGAGTGGGGATTGTATGGACCATCGGTGTTATTCTACTCATTGAATTTCTCGCAAGGTGTAGGCTACGTTTGCGGATCAAGCGGATTGATCAAGCGTTTCGATGCAAACCTGAATGGGATCGGTGACCAGTTGATCGCTACAGGTTCAATGAATGTCTTCCCAAGTCCATGTTACGGAACGCAGAATGTAACGATTGCATCGAAAGGAATGAATGGCGATTGCAATCTTACCATCATCAACAGTCTTGGTCAGATTGTACGCTCTGAAAAAGTACAGAACATAGAATCGCGTGCAACAATCGAATTGATCAATGTTCAGTTTGCCGCAGGAACTTACTCGATTGTTCTTTCAAACGATACGCAGAAGCAAACGGCGAAGCTGATTATCGCTGAATAGATTTTACCCCGTCCTTTTTACCTTTTGTAAGGACGAATGTTTGGTTAGTTGACCGCCTGAGCACGGGAGAGCTCAGGCGGTTTTTTTATTGGAAAAGACACCGCAAGGTTGCCTTAATCACGTTTATCTGCTTGTAAATGGATAGGTCTTCTGAAAGTTGTACATTGCCGTGCTAACCATTCATCTAAATCCATGTCTAAAATATCCTTCTTCTCTTTGATATTCCTTTTATGTGTTGTCGGTGGATGTAATTCCGGTCATAACAATAACGGGTTTGACAACACTCAAAACGAAACTCAACCCATTCCGAAAACTCCTGAAGAATTGCGTCAGGAACTCTTGGAATTGGAACAACAAAATCCGAAAGATTATCTGGTTAATGACGGAACATTTCGCGAAAATCTATTGGGGGAAATGGTATTAGAAGGTACGGTTGCCAACTCAGCGACAATGGCGGAATTTAAAGATGTCGTACTATCGATTACGTGGTTGTCTAAAACTGAAACTGAGCTAGGATCAACTGAAGAAACGATGTATGAATTTATTGGGCCCGGAAAGAGTGTTGCGTATAAATTTAAGTTCTTCGCACCCAACGATACCAAACGGGTGCGAGTAACTGTGAAAAACGCAAAGGTTTCCAAATAAAAGGACGATTTAGCTGTATCTTTGCCTATCACTACACAAATTCGCGGTGAAAACAATGGTTCATTCAGAACCGCTGTTCAATTCAAAAACAAATAATGGATACTTCCAAAGAACTGAGGCTCGCAGTATTAATCGATGCCGACAACGTACCATCTGCTCCTATAAAAGCAATGCTTGAAGAAATTGCCAAGTACGGCATGCCTACTTTCAAACGCATTTATGGCGACTGGACAA
>CAYUTR010000032.1:0-23494 GCA_964447465.1 uncultured Chryseobacterium sp. | reverse complement strand
ATGAAGTTGATGTTATTTATTTCTTCAGATGCATATGCACTGCCGGGATAATCGGGCGGCACATGCGTGTCGATATTGTAGAAGTAAAATGAATTCACCCGGCACGATGCGGCGATCATGAAAAATCTTGTTTTGATTCCGAACGAAGGCTGTATGTAAAATACAAAAGCATCAAGCTTTGAACTGCCGATGTAAATGCTGTCTTGATATGTATGTCGTTGCGTACTTTGTCCGATGCCCGCGTAAGCATCGAATACAAAGTGTTCCAGTACTTCCGGTTTTGCTGCATGTGGGAAAATCAGATTTACGTTGTTATAATATCCGATGCCCGCATCAAAGGCATAACCTTTTCCTGAGCCGCTGGAATTTTCGTAGGATGAAGGAGTAGTAACAGAGCAGGTCCTTGTTTTAGAAACATGCATCACATTCGCGGTCAATCCCCAATTCTTTTTTGGAGAATACGCTCCATGCAAGAAGACACCACTTGTTCCGGAATTGTCCTGAGGAGCGAGAATAACAAAGCTCTGACCATCTCTGGTACATATTCCGGTGGTAATATTTACTTCTGCCGAGTCGGTGAGCATTGGAACATTTTGCGGAGGAGAAGAATAGTAGACGTGGTGTTGGGAGCAGGTGCAGGATTGGAGGATGATGTAGATGAGGACTAATTGCAGGACCAATAAAATGCGACTTGAAGACACGAGGTGGAGTTTAGTTCTCGGGAAAGATAAACCGCTGCGGCTCATCTTTCAAAACATGTTCAAAACTTACCCGTTTGCTACCGGCTATCCGCTAACAATTTGCTTTTATTTGAACTGCTGATCATATAATCTTCTTATGAAAAAAATCTACCTCATCGCGTTTTTCGCATTGCACACGGCGTTTATCACCGCGCAAGTTGACACCAGCTACTTTGCGAAGTATCGAGGAAAACATCCCTTTTCGAAAATACTTTGCGAACTGAACAATCCGAACAGTGTTAATCGCAAACAGTGGATGGACGACCGTTTATCGCGTGAATCTGTAATCCGGTATTGTGATTCTATAATTGATCGTTCATGGACATTCCTGATTACATATGAGGATTATAAGGAAGCGAAAAAAGAGAACAGCACAGATTCGGTTCAAATTCAGGTTGTGCAAATGATACAGCAAAGTTCCAACTCAGATACTGTAGTCCAGATGCTAAAAGATACGTCTGCACAAGGTGTCATTGATAAGGAAAGTTACCGTGCACTTGGGAAATGGATGTTGTTGCAACTCGTTGATCCGTTGATTTATTTTCTCTCTCTGGACAATCATAATATAGATGAGTATGAAATCCGACTGAATCTTTCTGTCATTCAGAAATTGTACACGATTCAGATCGTCAATAACAATTACGATTACAGGATGAGAGCCGGATCGTTATTGATTTCTGATGTTTTGCAGATCCGCAATAAACGCCTCATTGGTGAGCGACTCGCTGTTATTGAAAGTCGCAATTTTGTTTTATATCAAAGCCCGGGCTCGCAAAACAGAAAAGCAGAATCGATTGATCTTTTCATGGACAATGATTTCTTCTTCTTTAATGGCAATAACCAGGACAGGGAATATACTGGAGGAGGTGCTTTGTCTGTATCTACCGACTACTTCAAGTTCCGATTTTTTAAATTAGGCTGGGCAGTCAAGAATAGTTTTGACGGCGATGTGGTGTCTTGCGGACAGAAGAATACGGATAGAAGAAAAGTAATTCTTAATACCGGTGAAGCATTGTCTTATCAATCCATTAAACTGGGCATGCATTTCTACACGCCTTATATTCGCTACAGGGATAACATTCCATTGGCGGATACATTATTTCAGCACGATAGACCATTTGCATCATTCATTTATCTCGAACGCTCCAAGTACAGAATATGGCCGAAGGGATTGTTCCGTCAACAGGGAAATCTGCAGATTGGTATGATTGGATCAAACGCAGGTCGCGACATTCAGGCACTTCTTCATCGCGATGCGGTGACTTCATCGCAAAAAGTTTATGGATGGGATACGCAGATCGCGAATGGTGGTCGCTGGTTGGTTCAACTCAATCAGCGAATGGACATGATGTTATTTTCAACGACCAACAAGTTTGCAACAGTATTTTATCCTTCCAGACAAGCTAAGGGAAGAAAGGGAGGATGGAATTATTTCGGATTCAACCTTTACAGCTCAACAGAAGTAATGCTAGGCGGATATTATTCTGCATTAGGAACCGGTTTCTGTGTTTCACTTCTTGATTTTACAAAACAGTCAGGACAGGTCTTGATGTCTTCCTACAAACGCAAACCAACCCGAATCCGCGATTTTGATTTTGGAATGAATGTAGAGGCGGGAATCCGTTACCGGTATATTCTCCATAACAGTACACTGGAAGGTTTTGGCTACCTGAATACATTCGAAGACGATGATTTTGATGATGAAGCAACCTCGATTTATGCGCTTGACAAGACGCAGGTCACCCGCAATGTTTTCATTGGAGAATTGAAATTTGCTTTCCGATGGAGAAAAATGGTTTTCTATTATCAGGCCTTTCTGCAAACTAAAGAATACACCACATCAACTCCCGATTATTCAACCATGACAACTACGCCAGGGATGAATAATATTCCTTACTATAACGATACAAATGTCGTTGAGCTGAGAGATTTCAACGGCATGAAAACGTATGGTTATGGGAGGTTTGGAGTGGTGTGGGTGATTGAGGGCGGAAGCGAGTATCGGTGATGTTGTAAACCATTCAGTAGTACGAATACCCAAACTTTCTCCGCAAAGCAATTAATACTCCGGCAGTCGTCGGTTAACGGCTTGCTTAAACCATTCATTGGTTTCCGAATCTGTTGACCAAACGTAACATCCTTTTGCGCCGCGTGTCATTAGTGTTCGGTAAGTATTTTTAATTATCTGATCAGACTTAGCTGCTGCTAATTCCGGATTTATTTTCTTCAGTTTTTTGTAGCCTTTGATTGAGGAATCCATTTTTGATCTTGCCCCCGGAACAGTAATCACCTTTCCATTTCTGACAATGAGATCAGGACCGATCAGAACGCCAACGTAATCAATTTCCAATCCTTGGGCAGTATGAATACAACCGACCTCACGTACAGAATCCTTGCTGATGATCCATAACATACCATAAGTGTTGAGATTCCATTGCGCAGAAAAGTTGTAATCCGGGAAAACAATATCAAACAGTTTGCTGTTTTTTTTACTCACCCAATCCCAGCAATACCCTGCGACCATTCTGGCACTGTTTTTCAACTCATTTTTTTCATAGATGATGTCTCTCAATTCCGACGGAGATTCACAAACGGCAAAATCATACTCAACATCCGACAGGTCCGTATGCGCAGTACTTCTTACCTGGAGCAAATTGTCAAGAAACAATAGGTACGCATCTGATCCGTTGCACCTGAATTGAGATTCAAGTTGTAACTGATGAACTTCTGCCTTTAGGTTTTTCGCGTGTTTCAGAATTTCGTCTTTCGTGCCGATGTCGCGCATTGATATTTTTTGATTCTCATCAATGAAAAATACGGCGCAGTTTGCCGCACTGATTATTTCCTTCACTTGATTCTCGCCCTTGTTCTGAAACATACCGGACTTTGCGTTAAGCCGGTGGGCTTCATCAACAATTAATGCATCAAATTCATTTTTTGCAGTCGCAGTAAACGAACCAGAACCCTGAAACATCATACTAAATCTTGATTTCGTCATTTGTCCGGTAAGCTTACTTTGATAAACATCGCGCGGCGCCTGATTCCTGCTGATGTATTGAACGAGTTTCTCTCTTCGCGTGATTTCCACAAGTAAGTTGATTGCAACCACAGACTTTCCGGTTCCCGGGCCACCTTCCACAATTAAAACTTTCTTGCCCTCTGTTTGCGCTTTTGCAGTTAACCACAGAGCTGTTTCGTATACGACCTTCTGTTCATCAATCATGATGAACTCATGATTATTCCTGAGAAGAGAGGCCAGGCTTTCCGTCAGCTGCTTTGACGGTTTTATTTTTCCGCGATCAATCCGGTATAGCGTTTCACCATCATCGCCAAACTTCACAAACTGTTTGATAAAACTTCGAAGTTTCTCTCTGTCACGCCTGAGAAAAACAGGGGCTTTGTTCAGATACTCGCTATAAAAATCGTTGCGAATCACAGAATCCTCGTCGTAGTTATGCAGGAACGCGCAAGGATTGAGCGTAATCTTCTCCTCCTGCACAGTCACATTGAAATCTTCAAGCAGAGCGGCATATGACCATGCCTGATAAGAAGGGTGGTTCGTTTCACGAATTCCTCCTCCTAGTGCCGTACGCACAATTCCATCTTTACCCGTGAGCTCTGCACTTTTCCATTGCTTCAACTCTACAATTACAACATTATCTTTTTGTTGATCGTCGCGACCAGTGAGAATGAAATCAATACGTTTACTGGTTTGGGGTATCTGACATTCAATAGCGACACCTGCGTTATCTGGTATCCCGTCGTCTTGTAATATTCCCGACATGAATTCAAGGGACGTCCAGATAGAATCTTTTTCCCTCTCAGGAAGTTTGCGGTGTAGTTTCGTCTGAAATGCTTCTGCAACAACCAAATCAATCTGGCCCTGTCCGATGTCATATAAAAAACCACGTTTGGTACTGTGGTAGACAATCATAGCTGATCGTACTTTTTCGCTGTCCCCTTCGCTTTATCCACCGGATATTTCTCCCCATTCTTTCTGATCTTATCCAACACAATTTGCTTCACATCAAAACCATGTTTATTCGCCAACAAAAATGAAAACGCCAGCACATCCGCCAACTCTGCTTTGATTTTTTCCTTGTCGACATTTTCAGAATCCTGAATTGTTTTCCAAAGAAACAGCTCGTTCAATTCTGCAGCTTCAATTGAAATTGCTGTTGCCAAATTTTTGGAATCATGAAATTGTTCCCAATCACGGTCGTCTCTAAACTTTACAAGAGCAGCGGTGATTTCATCAATATCGTTCATTGTAATAGTGTTAGCGGTTGACTAAAAATAGGAAGATTCCGTTCCCGAATACGATAGCAGCAGAGGATAGTATTCAACAAAAAAACCACCCTCTTCAGGATGGTTTCTCTTTTTCGTGGAGGACGAGAGAGAACGGTCGAAACTTTTGGAGGTGGATTTGAATCGCTTTGGAACGGGATAATGTCAGCCTACCTGAACGCTATTCTGAACTTTCTTTTTTCACATACTCAACCTGGTCAAATTTCAATCCGGAATTCCGTTCCCCTTTTCCGGTTACTTTCCTCCATCCCATCCAGACAAAATTACTTCCGTCGTACCATCTTGCGCGTTGCCAGTTGCGGGAAACGATCACGCCGGCGCGGGGCACTTCTTCTTCATCGATGTCGTAAAAAATTCCTTCTGTTAATCCCGGACTGAGTAAGGTAGTGCGCGGTGTGATCTTTTCGGTATCCGGAACACCTTGGGCATAGCGCAGCATTGCGGCCCTGCGTAGACGTGTATCGCGATCAGAACTTTCGGTGTGCACCGGAATGAAAGGAATCCAGTTTTCCGGAACTGTATTCTGTAACTGGTAGCGGATGGTGGCATCTGTGGTGGTTGATGGTGTGCTGTTTTCCTCCGCGCTATAAATATTCCGGAGCATCCACGAACGGAATTCTTTGGCCGCAGTGAAACCGGAATAGCCTTCGCCATTTTCAAGCAGGATGGTGGACTCGACCGCCCATACGAAATTTGCCATTTCATCGCGAAGGAAATTTACTTCTTCCAGCACTTCACCTTCCTGAAGTTTGTTCACGGAGGGAGGTAATACCAGCATCGACTCAACTGTTCCGTCATTCTTCGTAATGCCGAATAAATTCCACTTCTGAGAAATTTCTTCGCTTCCCGCTTCTGTTATCCACGTACGCACACCGAAATTATCTGTCACGGTCAAACCTTTCACCCGTACGAGCGAACCCGTGCTGAGTGGATACGGTAAAATATACCAGTCGTTTCCGTAAACAAGCGCACATTCTGAAAGAAGCAACCGACCCGTATCAGTGGTCGACGCATTAATCTCACCCAGGTTAGTCTGACGGTCTTCAAATTCCCACCATCTGCGATTCGGCATTCCCGGAAATTCTGCAGGTGCAGGAATAAAACTAAGTGTCTTAATATCGATTGTTCCCGAGGGCGGAACTTCCTTCGGGCCGAGCAGGGCGGAAGAATCTTTGTCGAAGTTATACCAGTCGAGATGTCCCTGGTAATATTCATCTGCGGTCAGAACATCTTCACTGTTTCCGGATTCATCTTCAGGCGCAGAACAAGCAAACGAATATTCCAGTTTCTCTTCCTGCCAGTTGGTTTCTGCTGAACTTTCTGTTTCTGAATAGATCAGAGATTTCCAGACTTTCTGAAATGCTTTGCCAAGATCCGTAAGAATAGTTTCGTCCCCGGCATTCGCCAGTGTAAGTCCAGACGATGCTGAAGCACCGCTATTCACAACCGCAAGCAATGCCAGTCCATTCATTGATCTTCCAGCAGAGGCCCGGTACCATTGTTGCGCTCGCTTGTGTGCATAGATCGTAGCCGAAGAGCTATCCTCCGCCGGCAGTGCTATGAGATATCGGGGATCACTTCTGTATGCATCCTGGTAAAACGCGGCATTGCTGATTGTTGAGCTCCTCAGCATTTTTAACCAGTAATTTCCCGCCCTGAGTTTTGCACTGAGATCCTGGTCCGGTGGAAGTTGTTCGACTTGCGCTTCAATGGGTACAGCGTTGCTGAAAGCGCGCGTCGCTCCATTCCCGTCGCGGAACTTGGTAAGCCGCGATGTTCCAACCTGAACTTTTGCAAACACCGGAGAACCTCCGTCTTCTCCGTTGAATTCACCCAACTGCCATTGGCGGGAAAGCATCCAAAGCGGATCACGTACTTCTGCACGCAACGCACGTTCAAAGTCGTGTGTACGTGGACGTGGCTCCAATCGGTTCCATGTTACGACCGTAGGAATACGAAACTGTTCTTGTACCTGTGCCAGCGTAGATTCTGTTGCCATGTTGTTCAGGATATTTTTGTATTAAGTACAGCATCAGTAGAAATATTCTGAAGCAGGTTGGTAGAAACCGTCGTTGACAATCTTGTAACAGCCATTGTCAGAGCAGGAAGAAATTGCGCCAGTGCACCCGTATCGATCTGTGTCGGTTCTACTGCGCGCTTCTTCGCCATTTCCATCGTTTCGAGAACTGAATCAACAAGGTCGTCCCATTTCCAGTTACCTGTTATCTCCGGAGTTACAGCGAGCAGAATAGTATTCGGTGGTTCCGAATTCGGCGCATCGAAGTGGAACGCGAGTCCTGCATTTTGTGCCGGAGATGGAATTGTTTCTACCCATTCATCCAGCAGCAAGCCGCATTGTAATGCAGCGGGATCAAAAGGGGCCGCGTGATGAATTGTAGCGAGCAATGCATCCCCGGTCGGTGTGTAATCATCCGGAAGCTTTTGTGCAAGCCAGCGGTCATCAGCGACGTAAGGAAGCTGGAGCGGTTTCCAGTTCCATCCCGTTGTTGCGAATTGAGCAGAGAACAATTCCACATGTTCAGCTGCTTCCATTCGTGTACGTACGCGTGCGAGCCCGAACATCCAGTCATCAAGCGGAAGCGGAGAATCGCTTTCCGAAAGAAAAGCAGTAAAATCGCGTGCAGCTGAATTGGTAATTTCTGTTGCGTTCCCCAGTGTAAATCCAGGTATAACGCGGAATCCTTTGCCGAATAATTTTGCCGAAGCATTGATCCACGCTTCTGTTTTTGTTGTTTCTCCGGCATCCGCATCAAACAAAATGAGCGCATCATACTCAGCAAGCAGGCTGGAAATTTTTGAGCTCAGTGCTTTACTTTGAGTGAATAACTTCTCTTGTGCCGCTTGATCCGCTCCAACGGTTGAGGATGGAAAAGAATTTTCAATCCCGTATTCAGCAATATTCAATAATATACTACGCACAGCGTCAAATTCTGCCTGGACCGGAACGGTGTCTGCAGCGAAAGGAGTGAGTGCGGTGTCCAATGCATCTTTAAGATTGCTGAGCTTCAACCGATGTTCACTCACACGTTCTTCGAGCTCGATGAGATCGACGCCCGTACCGATTCCGTCTTCTCCTGCTTCCGAAGGCAGATACAGATCAGACGCGCTGAGGAACTTCGCAGAAATAACGAGTTTACGTAAAGAGATCAGTAGCGGTGTGAGCTCAAAAAATGTGAGATCTGTCGCTGACCAGTCGCTTCCGCGTTCACTGTAATCAGTTGTTATGGTCGCTTCCGTAGCAGAAGCGATTGTACTGCGAATAAAAGTCTGCACACGCGCATCCAGTTCTCCTTTGAAGCTTTCCGGTTCTACGTCGAAGATGTACAACAGATCAATTGGCTGCAGATCCAGTTGCTCCCACGTTACCGTTTCACTTTCGATTTCGGAATAACGGGAAAGACATTTTACAGTTCCCGGATCAGGCAAAACAGAAGCAAGCCATTGGTTCAAACCGAATGCAGCCTGTGCACGCGCAGTGAACGGGATTCTGCTGTAGTACGGATTATAAGCTGCGTTGTTGGTAAGTGTTTCTCCCGCTACTCTCGCTTTTACCTGCAACGCCACGCGGTTCGTGATTGAAAATCCTGAAGCGGGACTTTGTATGAATTCCGGTTGAGGCGGTAACGTGCTTTCTGAAATAGACCGCAATGCTGCTGTTGAACGTTCGTAGTTTCCTTTCACAGCCTGGTGCACGGATTCCGCCATCATCAGATCGCCCATTGCATCCAGCATGTCCTGCATCTTCGCAACTTCTTCATCAATAATTCTGTTTGCGGTGGAGTCCGATGAAGAAAGTTCTTTACCCCAGGGATAATCCGCAATAGCTGATTTGCGGATGTGTTCAATTACCGCCAGCCCGTTGATCACTGTTCTTGCCAGCTCGGCGGAAGAAGAGTGAGTTACACCATCACCCTGCACCTGATCTTTGTAAAGAGGAAATGATTCCCGCAGCTCATAGATCCATGTGTCCATTTCTTTTTCAGAATAGCGGTCATGTAATCCTCTCTCGAGCTGGTAACCGAGGAGCTCTCCAAGTTCCTGTCCATTCCTTACTCCTTCGATCAGGACAAGAGCTTTACGGACGCGGGAAGAGGAAAGATCAATTGCGTACTTATCGGGATCCGATTCTTCCGTATTCGTCAGGTATGCATTTCGTAAAACAGCAGCGGTGATCGCATGTTGCGATGAAGGCGTAAATAAAAAGCCGCCGTTCTGTGGATCGGTGTAAATCGGATTGCGCGTGGTTACATGGAAATCTTCGTGAATATCTGCAGCATTCTTTTTCTCTAAAGTCCTTTGATCTGGTTTCAGATTTTCGAGGTAACCATATCCGCCGATGTAAGTTCCTTTGTGCAGGCTCTTGCTGTTGCCTGATTTTGAAGACCCGTAACGGATTTCTTCGAGTCGCTTGTTGGCCAATCCCCACCACCAGGTATCAAGACGATAGGAACACAGGTCAAGATGTTCTGCAAATGCGCGTTCAAGATGCGCGGTTGGTCTATCAGCGAGCAATTCAATTCCTTCGCGCAGATTTTCCAGGTTGTTGGCGCTGTTTCCGAGCCCCGTGAAATCTGTAACTGAAGACAGGTATTGACCGATACTTTTTCCTGATGAACCTGTAGTTGCGGCATGCGGAGAATACATCGTCTCCCACTTTCCCTTCGAGGTATTTTCTTTTCCGATGTAAAGCAATTCAGCTTCAGCGCGGGAAGAGGTGCGGTCGGGATCGAGGATATTTGAAGAACCATCCCAAACCGATTGCAGGTATGCATTTCTGAGATAGAGATACAGCAGACTCTGAGGTTTAGTTGCCTCACCAAAATCTTCATCACGTATTGTATCCAGGTTACTATCCAATAACCACTGCAGATAATTTTTTCTGTCGGACGATCCTGTCAATAATTCGGTTTCTGACACCGGCACTGTGTCTACAACAGGACCATTCAATAAAACTGCAGAGTTAAACCAACTGAAAGTAGCAATGACAGGTAGCGCATCTTCAGGATACCCTAACTCCTTCAGCAAATCTTCCGCATCTTTCTTTCTGTTCTGGTGCCACAATACGGCAACACGTCCCAACCCTTCAAAGTTCAGAAGGCTGGTCATGTAATTTTCTCCTACCGAATAGCGCTGGTAAAACTCAACTGAATTCGGATGTAATCCCAGTATGTCAAGCAGGATGGCGTATGGATCACCTGCTTTTCCTGCATAGGAAACTTTTTCTTTTGCGAGTTCTGTCCACGTGCTGTCCAGCATTTTCAACAGGCTCAGTAATTTACTGTTCCATGACGCACGCGTTTTATCCTGCTCAGCGGTGAACCTGAATCGTGAAAAAGCAGTCACAGGCAGAATGCCGTACGGTTGTGTTCCTTTCCGGATTGCAGGAATTTTTCCGCGGGCAGTAACGTGATCCACGAAGAAATCTTTTGTATGTCGGATGTCGCTTTGGCTAAAGAACGGATCCATCATCTCTTCAAGATAGTATCCGAGTGTTCCCGGCCAGAGCGCCATGTTCATTGCGCGCGCATCACGCTGATCACTTTCGTTACTGTATTGGAGATGCTGAAGTGCTTCTACATCAATTCCCATCCACTCCGAAAAGATCTGCCCATCCTTTTTTTGTTTCCAGTCCTCTGTTTCGGTGAATAATTCACCTGAAGCTTCAACGGAATAACTGCTCTCTTCAGCGAGGTCAAAGCTGGAATAACCTGATTCAATATCTCCCGTATTATTCGTTGCCATGCCCTGCGGAACGAAGCTCAATCCTTCGGGAGAGTAATGATGCGCCTCGAAAAGGTCTTCCAATAACTGCTGACCTTCACCCGTATCGACCGAAGCGCAAATTCCCAAAGCAACAATGCGATCAAATCCTTCGCTCTGAATCTCAGAAGGGAGTTTACTGATGTCGATGGTAATTCCCATTCCCACAGCAACTGCTTTGTTGAAATCGGTAAGCCAGTTCATGCCTTTGGGAATATGCAGGTCTTTGCCATCGCGTCGTATGAGATCTGATTCATCAAGAGGAGCGGGATCTATTCCTACAGGGAGCACATCGGGAATTGTTTTTCCTGTTTCTTCAAAAACTTTTTTGCCTTTGTGCCAACCCATGAATACGAAACGATCAGGAAGCGCCTTCGCAACCGGAGGACGTGACCATGATGCGGATCGGAACTGCATTTCTTCGAATTGAGGTATCACCGTAAGTACTTCGTTTTCACTTACAGGAGTGGTTGGTTGATCACCCGAATTCAACGGTGGGAATTTCTGGACAAGGTACGCTGCGCGTTCTCTTCCGATTGCAGAACACAATACACGCCAAGCACTTTTGCGCACATCTTCAGCACCTGCACCTTTCCACACGGAGGTCCAGAATGAATTCAACAATGAATACTCATTCTCCGTGAGCAGCGGTTCGTGCGTATCAATATGAATGTCATCAGGGAAGATCCGGATGCAGAGCCGAGTTTTTACCGTTGCATCAATGGGTAGGAAACGACATTCAAGTCTTACAGGAAAAAGTGTAATCGTCTCGGAGTCGGACCAGGCGCTGATCTGTTCACTCACGGAACTGTTTCCGGACATTTGTTCTTCGAGCACCCGCACACCGTCGGCAAGTTGATCCAACGCTTTGCTTTTCTGTCTCCACGCTTCCAGTTGTTGCTGGTATTTTGTCTCTGCATTCTTCAGCTGACCTGAGGAATTCTGGTCAAGGTTGCGTTTGAGTTCCTCAATAACATCACTTTGCTTTTTCAGCTCTTCTTTCTCCAGCCTCAAAGCGGTTTCAAGAGCACTACGTTCCTTTCGTGCTTCACTGAGTTTTTTTCGCAGGGTATCCATCGGGTTCATTCTCTCTGAAAATTAAATGAGCATTTCTGACGCATGTACAGATATCATTACGGGTTCCTGAAAAGTAATCCATGCCGTTTCTGCAGAGCTGGATCCCCATTTTATATTGTCAGGATTACTGGAAGGTGATGGCTGACTTCCGTTCAGGTCCGCATCGGCATATTCTCCGTTCAGTATGATTTCATCCCAACTGAGATCATCCCATACTGGTAGTGTACCTGATGTTTCACCGTCGCCTCCATCGAAGCCGAAACGTGGCTCACCCGGTCTTTCCATGAGCACGAAGAACCAGCCGGCATCTGTTCCCTCTCCGTCGCGTCCCGAACCTTTTGCTTCTTCTTCTGTAATGTCAAAACCGATAAGTGTGATGTCGGGATCAATGACGGCTTTGAAAATCGGGAACTTCTTTTCTGCATCTTCTTTCGGCGATCTTGCTTTGTCTTTGTTGATACTGCCATCCGTATTCTTCGCCCATTCCGCTGGCACCGCATAGATGACCGTGTTCGGGTAACGCTTCAGTAATTGCCCGCGGATCACCAGCACGAGACTGCCTTTCCAATCGGCGTCGCGCGTTTCCGGAGGATGTTCACCAAGCTGTGAGTGTTGACTCCATTTATGGATCTCTGAAATGTCGCGGAGATATTCTTCTCTTTCTTCAGCGCTCATGCTCTCGTCTGCTTTCACTTCGCTCACATCCCAGAACTGGCGGAAATAACTTCCGCGCTGGTCTGTCGGAAATTCACGCCATAGCAGTTCTCCACCCATCGAATGATTCAGTCCGAGCAGGTAAGCTTCTACGAAACGTGCGTTGGTTTCCAACAGCGTGATGCTGTTATTCTCAATAAGATTCAGGTTAGGAACGAGATGATCCGGTGAAAGATCTCTCAGCTTTTCATACATCGGATCATCGAACACAGGGTAAGCCATTACCGGGGTAAAGCTTTCGGCCAGTTGACTTTCCTGCAGTATACCGAACTTGATTCCGTTCAATACTCTCTTCGGAATACTATTCTCTGGTTTCATTGCAGTGAGCAGTTTTCCTGCAACAATATCCAGGTCAAGTTTGACTCTTGTTGGTGTGCTGATCGTTTTTGAATGATCAAATACTGCATGAATATCCAGTAAGGCTCTGCGGAAATCTGTGGCAACCACATTGTCATTTCCACCGGATTCCGGATTGAACAGAACTCCGGGAGTTACAATTTTAAAATCCGGTCGTGCGGGAATTGCATCAATGGCTTTAGTTGTCAGCTCATCTTCCGTGATCGATTTGTCCTCTGCTTCCGGTGTTGTCTGATCATTTATTTCTCCGCCAGCCGAACGCGACAGCTTAACTGCGAGTATGATCATGAAAACAGCAAATGCAATGAAGAGCGAAAGAAAAAGAACATTACCTCCGAGCAGCAACGTCGGGCGTATCACAAGTACACAAACAAGTGCAAACAACAATACGAGAAGTGGTATCCACCACTTTTTGTTTCTACCGGTTGTAGTTGATGCAAGAGGATCGGAAGGCTTGGTGAATGACATTGACTCGTTGAGTGTTGTCAATCCCTCAGGAGTTGTTTTTGGAGGCGTAGCTGTGATCTTGCCGTCATTCACCAGATCGACCAGCGATTCCGGTTGAACCAGGCCGCGAGGATCCGCACGTTTCAACAATCCACCCCTTGGGCGCAATGTCTTTCGTAACGAACTACCGAGTATGGTCTTCGGTAAAGAACTTTCGCTGATATACGCGAACAAGGTCTTTGGACTTCCTTTTACTTTTTTTGTAACCTGGAATCCCAGCTGCAATACAGTTCCGCTTGAAACACGTTGAAATGTTTTTCCGAACAGGAATCCTGCCGCTTCTTTTGCGAATTGTCCGAATTTAATTTTCCGATTAGCCTCTACAATTCTTCCCACCTGCTCCCAGGCTTCGCTCATGTAGTGTTCCTGATTCTTACGAATCACTTCTGTTCCGAATCCAGCTGCCACGCGGTTTCGCGGATCAAGGTTCGTTTCATCCAGCCAGGACAGATCGTTAACATTCGATTTCTCTTCGAGAGAATCGTTCAACGCGTGCCATTTTCCATAAAGCGGCGGACTCACTACCGGATCACCATTACCGTTTTCCAGGTTCACTGCACCGGTATTCACCAATTCGCGCAACGAAGCCTGCAACGCGTCGGGATATGGATCAGGCCATGCAGTCGATACCATCGTCGGAGCCTTCACTGCACCTTCCAGTCCAAGCGTAACCGGATTTGTAAGGCCCGAAAGATTTGCTCCGGGATTCGTCATGTCCATTTCCCGCACACCGATTTTTGAATCAGCTTGCACTGGTTTCAGAAGGCGCACAAGCGATTCAAAATCCCCGTTATTGCTGGTGCTGAAATACCAACGTGTGTAAACCGGGAATTGAGTTTGTCCATTATCCCACGCAGATTCAGTGGCAGAAGTTGCAGTCACCTCCAGACCCAGTCCTGCGCATCTTCCGGATTCAAAAGCCGGAATGAGAAATGCATGATAGCTTGTGGCCGGCTCAAGCTTGCGTGGACACAGTATGCGTGAGTAAGCGATTGAAGGATCACTTTCCAACAGTGTTTGCAGTGTGTTCATTGCGCTGTCCAATGAACCGGCGGTAATATCACTATTGACGTGTACATGCGACCATGCCCACAACTGCGCCGATGATGGGAACAAACTCTGTGCATTCTCCACTTCAATTCCGGCGAGCACTGCTCCGGCTGAAAATACGTCTTTAAATTCGTCGGCTTTCAAAACGACCAGCGTCAGCCAGGGTGTGAGTTTTTTTCCGGATGCAACTTCCGGAGAATAACGCCATGGAAAATCAGCTTCGTAAAATTCGATGAAAGGAAAATAATTCGGTTCAAAGTCATGGTTGTGGTTCTTCGGTTCCATACGAATAACCTGATCGCTGCTGATAGCGGTGATATCACCGGGACCAATCAGCAGCACTTGTTTCTCTCCGATTGATTCTGCGGCGACAGTATCGCTTCCTACAGTTAAAGAAACAGGAATAGCCGCGCGTAAACCTGTGGTTGCGCTGATACGCGTTGCAAGTCCCTGGCGCATCCATGGCAGAAAAGAATACCGCGCTAGTTCATCCGTTGAGCTCATGCAACATCTATTAAGTAAGTTGGAACTACCTGGACCTGAGTTTTGAGTGCCGGATCCGATTTCAGCAACGTGTTCATGTACGCATTAGCTGCTGCTTCACTTCCATGTGCCGAAACGTTATCGAAGGCCGATAATGTTTCCGTGCTCACTACGGTGAAACTCTCCTGTATAGTTTCGATCGCAGCCGGAGCTAAGGCGGAAAATTTCCTGTTGATCTGTCCGCGTTGCGATTTTGAAGCGGCATTTCCATTCAGCAACCATTGGAAATCTCCCAGCAGCTGATCGACTTTTCCAGCACTGAATTTCAGTCGCGGAGTATCAATCACGACCGATTCGTATTCGAGTTTCCGTATTACATAGTCACCCGATTCAAGCGCATTAAGAGAGTCGAGAACAGCGCCGCTCTTCATTTTCTCGTACGATTTCCGCGACAGTTTTTCGGCATCACTCATCTCTTCGAAATTCGCAGGGGCGAAATAATCTTCTACGGAAGATGTTTCCGTTTCTTCCCCGTCCACAAGTATTTCCGAGATACTGAATTCATTTCCGTCTGATGGTTTCTGGGCGCCGAACTTATCTATAGTTAATCCCAGCGGAACTACTTTCTGGCTGATGCCGAGGGTTCCGGCAGGCGATGCGAGTATTTCATTGTCGCCCAGCATGATTTCACGAATGGAGACTCCGGCGTTATTACTTTCGGGCAATTCTGCAATCCAGTTTGCCGGATTTTCAAGAGCGGCTTTTAACAGCGGAAGCACGGCTACATCCGGCAATGTAGTATTCTGTTCTTCGCCGAACGTTTTGTCGAACTTCACTTTCACTTTTACCAGGAGCACTCTGAACGATGCATAACCGTTCGCATGCCATGGAGTCGGTCCGCTGAGTGCGAGATGAAATGAAACCGAGAATAGTACTTCACTGCCGGATCCTACGTCTACTGCGCCATCAAGGTCTACTGTCATGTAGAACGGAGAGAACTGGAAGAGCGCGTCGAAACTCAGGTGTCCTTTTATCCAAACTTCCCACGCTTCGGCATATGCGTCGATACGTGCGCCGAACTGAACTGTGTTGGACGTTACAGCGAAATAGGTTTCAAGAGAAAGGCGGGGATTATTTCCGCTGAGCAATTTTACTGTGAGTCGCTGCAGGTCCGGAAGCGAAAGCGGAGGCGGGTCGAAGTCGGGATGGAAGCCTCCAACCGACAGGAGGAAATTCGGTTCGCTGCCCCATACAATACGCAGGGCCATGTCGCCTGATAATGTGAACGTAAGAAGTTTGGAATCGTAAATGCTTGCATCGAACGAAATCATTTTTTCTTCGAACGAAATGATTCCGATGAATGCAACTTTTAATTTAAGGATCGCATGATCTTTATCCGGTAATATTGATTCAATAATTCCCGCGAGTGCAAGCTGAATCGGATCAGGCACTTCAATGAGCAAGCCCAATTCCGCGGTGATGATGGTTGGTGTTCCCCATCCCAATTTAGCCATTGGCCCGAAAATGAATTGGCCTTCACGGATAGGGAAGACGCTAGCTATATCGCTGAGTATCTTATCCGCATTTGCAACGATATCACTCGGAAACAAAATACTTTCCAGCACGCCGTTCTTCAGTCCCTGGCGCAATGCGTCTGCATTCATGCTGCGGTTGTAACCCAGCAATCCACCAACACCATTCAATGTGAAACCGTAACTGAGCTGAATGGGCGTGAACTCCGCGCTGATGATTAGGAGCAACGAAAATCCATCTCCATCCGGAAGTTTTGTGTTCAGTATTCCGATTGCGGTAAGATGAATAGCATCCTGGAATTTCAGTTCGAGTCCACCTGCGTATTCTCCTTTTTCATTATCGAGAAAAAGGAATCCGCCTCCGGTGAAACCTTGTGAGTTGATGGAGAGGCCGAGGCCGGTTGGAGGTTTGAAGGCGAAACCAACATCCAGATCGCCAAGCATTCCGCTTCCCGGATTCTCGATGAGCGTGAGCTTAAAACCTGCATTTTCCACGAAGCCCACTAACGGACCGAGTGTAAGGCCTGCATTTGCCGCAATTGTCAATGAAGGATCATCATCTGACGGTGCTTCAATTGCCACGCTGATTGCGTCAATGGAAATTGTATCCAGGATCGTCAGGTGCAGAGGAAGTGTTACCTGGAATAATGCGCCGGTGCCTGAAAAACAAAATCCTTTCTTGCTCGACCATGACACCACCAATGGTACGTCAATGATGATCGGTTCAGTTCCGATTACGTTCTGCAGGAATCCGTCGGCAGAAGAAAGATCAATCACCACTCGCGCCTGGTCTGCACCACCTTCAATGATGTATTCAAAATCTGAAACTGTTCCGTCTACCGTAAGACTAACGTGTGCTTTCTGTAACTCAAATCGCGAAGAGCCAGCTACACCGAACAGGACCAAGGGCGCATCAGCAGGCAGTTCGGTTTTGAGTTCAACACTTGCGCTGAAGCTGGTTCTACCTGCGAGTGCATCGAGTGAGATTTCGCTCAATCCTATTTCCCCTGGACGGAATTCGACCTGAACGGGAATAACTGAAATGTCGCCAGAAAGTGTAAGTGTGGTATTTGATCCAAAAGAAAATTCTGTTGACGCGCCGGTGCCGATCACCGGCATCACTGCAAAGCCAACCGGATCGCCTGTGGTTGTTCCTGTTTCCGGGATTGGCATGGCGACTATAGCGATTTGTACTGGCTTGGCAATGCCGTCAGTTGCGTCTGATGGAACAGCAGGAATCAGGATAAGATTTCTGAGATCATCAGGAGTATCCTCCGATCTTGCATCAAAATACAATGCCTGTAATGAGGGGGAAATGACATCTGATTTTGAGATGACAGGAAGGAACGCGGCGAGGCCCGCGAGATTATTCAAAAACTTTTTGTGATCAAAAGGAGTGGCTGAATCCCACGCGTAAGTCTCAAGAACTGACGAATATGGATTGCTGAGAAAATCAGGGAGACGCGACCAGTCGACACTTCTCCGGAAGTAAGCAGCACGTGGGGGAACACTCGTGTCCGCCAATGGCGTTTTCGGCATTTCATCTTCACTGAAAATACCGGCGAACAATAATATTCCATAAACACCGCCCACGTTTTCCTGAAGGTATGTCATGAGCAGGTAGTCGAAAACTTCCTTGGGAAAAGACTGATCAGGCGCCGTTGTGTCGGTCGTTTTCCAGAATTCCGGTTGGTTGAATGGATATAATCCAGTAGCCACCGTATTCTTAAGGTCTTTGATGTCGTTAAGTAATCCGGGAATCAAAGTCACCAATGTTGTCGGTGAAGCGGTTTTTACGTCATCCAGTTTACTGGTGATAGAACTGAAAGCAGTATTGAGGGCAGCAACATCCGCTGCAGTATCAAGTGTCCACCCGAATTCAGCGAGGAACGTTTCGAATTCTTCCGGCGATGCTAATGCATCTGTGAGCGGCTCTACAGCTTTCTGTAGACCTCCCAGTACCTGATCAATGAAAGAATCTTCGGCCATTGTTGTATTTACGGATTAACAAATTCCTTTTTTGAATTCCAGGAGCCTTCTGCGCCCCAGGCGATGTTTAAGTCAACTTTGATCTCGCACATCTTAATATCAAGTATGGTCTGAATAAAGTTGGCGTGAGGATAATTATCAGGTTCAGGATTAAACCTCAATTGCCAGAAGTGACTAATAATACCCAGCGGGTAGAGACGTTCACACACACTACGGGTCGCATATATTCCAATGTCATAGTGTTTGTGTCCACCTTCCTCCTGGTACTTAATTAATCCGGCAGCTACTCCTTTAAAGTAATCTTCAAGATCCAGCATTTTTTGTTCAAGTTCTGCATCACTTGCGGTTTTTTCATATCCGAGAATATTTCCAAAAAAATCTTTTCTCGCACGGTAAGATAAAGGGTCATAATCCGTAGCGAAATAGATTGGAGTCCTGTCCTGCTGTTCGATACCCGGACTATACGGATTTTTCCCATCAGCATAAATACAGGCATCATACCCATCGAGAATACCAAAATCGAAACCGTGGGCGAAATACTTTTCACCGAACTCGGAACCTACCTCAAACCAATCGTCACCAACCTTGCGGCTATTTGCCTGAAAGATTGAGACGATGTTCAGCTTTGCCTTCGTCATAGCCTCCATCTCAGGTGCTGTTAACCTTTTTTTTCCATTTACATTCTCATTGTTTTTAAAATACCTGCCGACAAATGAAACTTTCCTACCGTTCGCGTCATTTGGAGTGCCGTCTTTATTTGTATGATTGATGATACTTTGCCGGATGCATGGTATCTGGAGTGTAGTGGCGGGAATTGTTTTATAATCCAAAACTATTTCCGGTGTCGCAATCAAAGGTGTGGCAGTGTCAATACCAGATTGAGATGGACTATCATTACCAGCATTAAACCCGAAGTGGAAGAGCGTGTAATCAGCTACATTGATACGATCATTACTGATCGAGAGATTAAGTCCTGCAACCGTAGCGTCGTTTTGATCCGGTATTGCAAACTGCCAGAAAAAAACAGGCACTTTAACATCGCCTGAATCAAACTGCTGAGAAAATTCTCCAAAAAAATCAGAAAATATTTCTGGTTCATCGGGAGGAAAAATAATTTCATCATTGGTCCGGGCCCAGAAGGAGTGACATTGTTTGTATGATCTGCCATCGCGGAACAAATATTGTGAAAGACAATCCCTTACATGCGCAGCCGGCAAGTACCCATTCGTAACAACATCGAATACAAAGTCACACATAGTGCAGGGCAGAAAAGGAAAAATAGAATTGCCGTTACTGTTCGGCATATCGTATGACATTACTTCCGCGGCCCAGCTTTGCCAATATTCTGGACTCATTGTCGTATCGGTGTTAACTTCTAAGAAAATACACACAGATCTTGAAGTCAAGGGAACAACGAAGTCATTCAAAGTGATTGACTGGTGAATACGCTCACAAACACGAAGCGCATCAGTCCTTCCGGCCAGGCGTCCTGGTTTAGCTGTTCGTTCCTGTCTTGTTTTAATACCGGCCTGAATGGGTAAGAGGTAGGACATCTCTTCCAAAATCAGTGAAGTAAACAATTCACCCGGCGACCAATTAGTAACACACTGAATCTCGTGCGTAGTCAGGTCTGGTTGTTCAAACCTTCCACCTAAAAAATACCTGCCGGCAAATTGCGGAGCTTCAAGCACCGACCATTGGCTTCTCCAAACTTCGAAGTTGGCCCAGTCGATTTCCGGATCATTAAGATGACGGGAACTTGTATTGATACCAGTCTGCATACATGGGTTTGTTTGATGCGGTTCTGCGGGTATTCAACTGGTAACAACTGAAAGTTTTACTTGCAGGATGATCTACCACTAATTGCTAATGTATGCTTTTTTATATGAGAGCATAGTGCACATTTTGTTTTTTTGTTTGCGCCCGGAGCAAGGCACAACTTGTTTTAACTGCCCTATTATTTATGGTTTAATAAATTCTGTTTTTGAATTCCATGAAGCTTCGGCGCCCCAGGCAATGTTGAGGTCGACCTCCAATCCGCAAAGCACTGGGTCATTGAGATCCGTTTGTATAAGATTGGCGTGTTTGTAATTGTCTGGTTTCGGCCTGTAACGCAATTGCCAGAAATGTGAAATGATGCCAAGTTTATATAGGCGATCGCAAACGTCGTTTACTGCATACACTCCAATGTCATAGTATCTTGCATGACCCACTGAGTCGATCCTATCTTGCTGAAACTGTATGAGGCCTGCAGCTACTCCTTTGAAATAATCCTCGAGGTCAAGCATGCGTTGTTCAACCACCGAAGGAGAAACTGGTGCCGGCTGCTCAAAAGGCCACGATGGATCGTAATCTGTTGCAAAGTATATGACAGTACGATCAGGCTGATCTATATCCGGACAAAATGGATGAAGGCCAGCAGCAATTTCGCAGCCTGCAAGTCCATCTTCAAAACCGAAATTAAAGCCGTTGCTGAAATAGTCTGCTCCGGCAGGACCCCATCCAAGCGAAAATGTAGTAGACCCTACTGTTCGGTCGTTTGCCTGAAAAACGGAAATGATATTCAAACCGGCGGCAGTAAGTGCCTTCATTTCCGCTGCAGATAATCGTCTTTTTCCTCTGACATTTTCATTCTGCTTATAGTACCGCGCTACGAAAGATGATTTCCTTCCGTTTGCTTCTGAATCTATGCCTGTGTCCAGGTCGGTAAAAGAAATAACGCTCGTCTGGATACAAGCCACCTGGTCAGTTGTTGCAGCAATCGGGGGCGAAGTAATCGCAGGCGTGACAATCGTTGGAGTGGCCGTATCGATACCGGAAATTGTTGGAGGGTCCAGTTCAGCATCCCATCCTGCGTGATGCAACGAACAATCACCTACAATAATAGTATCATTCGAGACCGAAAGATTCAATCCCGCCAAAGTGTCATCACTTTCATCGGCACTCGAGAATTGCCAGAAAAAAACCGGTACAATAGTATCGTTCTCGTCAAACTGTTGTGAAAAATCTCCGAAAATATCTGACGTAATTTCCGGAGTGTCCGGAGGAACTGTAATAACGTCTGTAGTCCGTGCCCAGAATGCATGACACTGCTTGTACGATTTACCATCCCTGATCAGGAATTCCGACAGACAGTTCTGAACACCCTCGGCGGGGAAATATTTACCTTCTACTGCATCAAAGTTGAAGTCACACAGGATGCACGGCACGAACGGTAATACAATATTACCGCTGCTGTCTTTTATGTTAAAAGACATGATCTCCGCCGCCCAGCTTTGCCAATAATATTTGGTGATAGCAGTATTTCCTTCCACTTCAAGGAACACATAAACTGATCGGGGATCAGGAATAATAAAATCACCAATTGCAATGGCAGCCATTATACGCTCACAGAATCTTCGCGCATCAATTCTTCCGGCCAACCTGCCTTGTTTCTTGGTGAGCTCCTGCCTTGCCTGAATTCCGGCCTGGATTGGAACAACAAACTGCATATCACCGGAAGCGAGGGGAGATGTATAAATTTCTCCGCAGGACCAATTGAACACACATTCTATTTCATGTGAAACAGGATCTGGTTGTGCAAACCTTCCGCCAAGGAAATAACGGCCTGCAAATTCCGGAGCCGATAACACGGGCCAATCCGCTTGCCAGATATTAAAGTTTATCCAATCAATCTCCGGATCGTCGAGATTGCGACGACTTGTATTAATACCTAAGGCCATGGGTTTAAAAGTTAGTCCTTGATACTGTTATGCAATGGTTGGAAAGATAGTACTTCAACTCATTCAATGGATAAACTCGTTGTTATATCATCAACTTTTTAATAACATTTTATCAGTAGTTGAAGGAAACAGTGCCAGCTGTAAAGGATAACTGAACTCCGGGATATGCATGGTAGCGATGTCCCCGTCCGCTGCACTACTTTAGTCAGTGCACATCCGACATTCTGGTAATAGCCTCTATGCAAAAAAGCGCCTGATTTCAGACGCTTTTAATGGTGGTGGAGGACGAGAAACAAAGGTCGAACCTTTTGGAAGGTGATATAATCAGCTTAATAAAGTCAATATCAAGTGAAAAAATGAAATGAGGGCCTTACAACGACAAAGCCTCTTCTATCTCACATCTTCACAACGCTTCGCACGCTCACTTGTCCGTTAGCAGTGATGCGCACGAGGTACGTGCCTGCCGGTTCGTCGGTCATGTCAAGATTGATTGTGTTCGATTCCGAGTGCCGGGTACGAATGATTTTCCCATGCACCGAATATATTTCTACAATCACATCGCTATGGAGTTCATCTGGAGTGGTGAGCGTGATCGATCCGCTCGTTGGGTTAGGGTAGAGGCGCCACTTTCCCACTTCTGTTATTTCCGCAACATCAACAAAAGCGGTTCCATATTTTCCGAAATAGCAATCTGAATTTGTTCCGCCCGTTGCGTTAAGGTTTGCAGTTCCACTTCCCGGATCGAAGTCGGCCGTTCCGGAGAACCCTCCGGTGATCCACACGTAACCACCAGTAACGCAGATCGACTCTCCATAATCTATTGTTGCGCTTCCGATCGCTTTGGCCCAGACGTATTGTCCCGCAGAAGTAAAGCGTGCAAAAAAAGCATCCATACTTCCTGCACTCGGGATCAGAACTACGCCTGTGCCGGGATCAAAATCTGTACCGACAATAAACGTTTCGAAATAACCGGTAAGATAAACGTCACCGGCTGCGTCAACCACGATGTCTTCGCAGGCATCATCGTATGAATCTCCGATGCGCTTCACCCATTGATAGACTCCATTCGTAGTGTACTGTGCAAAGAAAATATCTTTTCCGCCGCCCGAAGTTTGCTGCGCAGTTCCCGAACCCGCATCGAAGTCGACGGTGTTACTGAAAAATCCGCCCGCATACACATTCGATCCATCAACTGCAATCGTATGCACTTCGTCATTAGCGCTGCCGCCTACTG
>CAYUTR010000031.1:0-23853 GCA_964447465.1 uncultured Chryseobacterium sp. | reverse complement strand
GGAAGTGCGCTGTCAGCGTGGGTCTCAAACATGATCATCTTCAAACCTGAAGGTGTTGTGATCGTATCCTTACCGGTTCCATCCCACTTCAACGGTTTAGCAATTACGTCCACCACTTCGATTTCGAATTTCAGATCGCTGTATGCTGGAATTCCCGGACGTGCCGCAGCTCCATAAGCATATTTCGAAGGAAGTTTCATCACCGCCTTATCACCAGCATGCAGATACTTGATTACGCTGTCCCATCCTGCGATCACTTCTCCACCTCTTCCCGGATGAAATCCGTAAGGAACGTTTCCGTGACGCGATGATGCATCAAAAATGGTGTCATTCGTCAAGCGACCAGTATACAATATCAAGGCGCGATCTTCAGGCACTTTTGGTCCGGGACCGTTTCCTTTATGCGTAATGGTGTATTCAATTCCGCAGGGCAATACAACCGTAACAGGCTTCTTCACCTCTTTCGAAGTCCACTTGCGTGTAACTCCATCAGAAGGAGGAGGATCTTTTTTTCCTTTTGCACCAACGCACGCGAGCACGCCAAAGGCAGCAATCAGAACAACGGCAACTGTACTACGAAATTTCATGATTACTGAGTCATTGGTTTCGCTTCGAGAATTTCAACCTCGAATACGCGTGTAAGACTGTCGTTGTAACCTTGAGCAGGAGGAAGAATGAAAACTGATTTTCCTTTGTCTTTCATCTTTAACACGCTGTTCGTGAAACCAGGCATCATCGGATCAAGACCAAGACGGAATGTCATTGGATCCTGTCCTTCAACCAAAGTGTTCGCGTCGAAAATTGTTCCGTCGAGGTACATTCCTTTGTAACGAAGACTCACGATCATTCCCGGCATAAGCTGTACGCCAGATCCCGGAGTAAGTTCCTGGTAATAGATTCCGTTTTCATCAGGCTTTGCAGTGATGTTGTTCTTTGCGATGTAAGGCTTGAGCAATGAAGCATCTTTCTTCTTGATGAATTTAGAAACCGAATCCGCTTTCTGTTGGATCGGCATCATCACTTCCTGAATCTTCATCATCATTTCCTGTTGCTTCTGACGCTCAGCTGCTGCTTTCGCCTGAAGCTCGTCGACTTTCACTTTTTTGTAGATTGAATCTACGCTCACAGTGAAGCCGAGGTATTCCATTGTATCGTGCGCTGCATCGAATACAAACTCGTCAGGATAATATTTCTTCAATGAATCCATTTTCACGAAGAAAGAAACGCTGTCGCCAACGTGGAGACGGCTCATGATATCAAGAAAGTCGCCCTGGAATTCTGAGCTGTCCATACGCATCGGGTACGACGGTGAACGCGATTCTTTATTCACATCGATGAAGATGGAATCTTTCGCGTCTTTGAATTTGATCTTGATGAAGATCGCGCCGCCTACTTCAACGGTTTCTGTTCCGGCACCTAGCTTGTGCGAAGTGAACCATGAACCATTTTGCTCAGCCTGGTAACCTGGCCACGGACTAACTGGACCGCAAGCAACGAATGCAAACGCTGCAACAGCCATACATGCAAAAACTGACTTTTTACTCATCTGATTTTATTTTATTTTTTTGAATTCGTGAATCCTGACTGTCAACGTCAGGATTTCATACTTCTGTTTTAAGAATATTATCGTGTGTGCACTAATTCAACGGTGTAAACTACTGGCGTGTGTGGCGGTACGATTCCGGTGGAACCACCCGGCCCAAAAGCCAGCCGCGAAGGTAGGATTATTTTCACTGTTCCGCCCTCCTGCATACCAGCTAAAACACGCCTGATTCCGGGGATAACCTGCCCTTCATCGCCCCATGTAAAAGACAGCCCGCCGTACGATTGGCTGTCGTCAAACACCCGTCCGTTTAGCAGTTCTCCTCGGATAATAATGTGGACCGTGTCTCCTTTCATCGGCTTAGCGCCAGTGCCGGCGTTGGACTCTAGCGTAACCGCGCCCACACTATCGGGTGTATAAGCAAGGCCTTTACGCGACAGGTAACGCTGGATGAGCAAGGTTTCACCGGCATCCGGATCCGCCATTGATTCACGATCGGCCACTTCTTCCGCGGTGAGAATTGCAACCACTTTAATATTCATTTCAATTGAACCGGTATCAGGCATTCCGGGCATCATGAGATCGCCGCCGGGAAGGATAAATGTTGCACTATCGCCTTCAGATAGTACGCTGAAGTAACGGCTGGCATTCGATTGCATGAACAAAGTTCCGGAAGCTGATTCAAGTTGCGAATCGAAGATGATTTCATCGCCATACTTATTCAGCATGATGACTTCATAATAATCTTCTTCTCCAGCTTTCTTTCCTGTTTCGCCGGGATAATGAAGTTTGTAGTAAATGCCCGGTTCAGCTTCGGTGTAGCCTGGATATTTTGAATCATCTCCGCACGACGCGAAGAAGAATACCAATGAAAAACAGAAAATACTAATGCAGGCTGTGTAGCTTGATCTCATAAATAACACTTGCGCGTGGACCGATTTTATCCTGGTCGCCGGTAAGACCATTTGCCATATACGATGGAAGAATGAAACGCATTTTATCTCCAACCTGCATCAGTAATAATCCTTCGTGAAGACCCGATTCAACATAGTCTTCTCCTATGCGTACGTCTTTCAGTGTATCGCCGGAAGTATAGCAACGTGTACCATCCATGAGGAAAATATCGTAAGTCACTTGAGCTGTCAATCCCACTTTCGCAGAATCGCCATTGCCTTCTTCCATGGTCATGTAACGCACTCCTGTGCTCGTCTTATCCATTTTCCATGTGTGACGAAGAATGTATTGTTCGATCTCGTCGTCCTGACGTTGCGCATCCCATTTGTTCGCTTCTTCCGCGATGTATTCGATTTGTTCCGGCGTCAATTCGTTCTTCTTCTCGGGCTGGTCTTCAGCACATGAGAAAAGAAAAATAGCAAGTGGAATGATTGCGAATATCCTGTTCATGATATACTAACGAAGTTCAGGAGTTTTTAAGCTGTTCGCTGTACTCCGGAAGCAATGATTTGAATTTTTTAACAACGTCTTCCAGCTTAGCGTCTGAAATTCCTCCTGCTGCGTTCATGTGTCCACCTCCGCTGAAGTTCGCACGAGAGAACAAGTTGACGTCGAATTTTCCTTTAGAACGAAATGAACACTTGATTTTCCCATCACGTTCAGAGAAGAATGCAGCGAATACAATTCCGCGAATGGTCAACGCGTAATTCACCAATCCTTCTGTGTCGCCCTTTTTGTAAGCGAAACGTTCGTGTTCTTCGTTGCTCAACGTGAAGAATGCGGTGCGATATTCCATCATCACCTGCAGTTTTTCGCTGAGAGCGAAGCCGAGTAAGCGCAATCGCATCTCAGTGCTATCATCGTATACGCGATTGTGTACCAGCGAATGTTGCGCACCGCGCGCTATGAGATCAGCAACTACTACATGCGTGTATGCAGTTGTTGCAGGAAAGCGGAATGAACCTGTATCGGTCATGATTCCTGCGTATAGACAATCTGCGATATCACCATCAATGAGCTCAAGTTGATTCATTTCTGCGATGAATTCGTAAATCAATTCGCAGGTTGAACTCGCAGTAGTTTTATGAAGTGAATACGCAGCGAAATCGGAAGGTTGTGGGTGATGATCGATCATCACTTTCGGGATGGTCAACGTTGCGAGATATTGTCCGACAACATTGATGCGGCCGAGATCATTAAAGTCGAGACAGAAAATGAGTTCGGCATTCGCGAAAGCTTCACGTGCACGTTTCATTTCTTTCTCAGCGTTGATTACCGTGTCGTGACCTTTCATCCACCAAAGAAATTCGGGGTAGTCGTTGGGTACAACAACCGAGCAGGAATGGCCGGCTTTGGTCAGGTAATTACTGAGTCCGAGAGATGAACCCATTGCATCACCATCGGGCGACCAATGCGTAACTATTGCGATCCGGCGAGGAACAGACAGGAAGGGCTTAAGAGCTTGGGTAGATTCTGGCGTCACAGAGGGAAAATCGACTTAAATGAGGGCCAAATTTACGTTTAAAAGACGGGGCTTGGTCTTCTTCAGCGGAAAAAATACCTACTTTTGCGCTCGCTTTCGCAGCCACAAACGGCTTAGAAAGAACTGAATTTCAATTAATAACAGATATGGCTGGTAAAGTAACATTCACAATGATCAAGCCTGATGCGGTTGAGAACAACTACATCGGACCAATTCTCGCAAAAATCAACGAAGCTGGTTTTCGCATAGTTGCAATGAAATACACACGTTTGAGTCCTGAAATGGCTGGACGTTTTTATGAAATCCACAAAGAGCGTCCGTTTTACGGTGAACTTGTTGACTATATGTCTTCAGGTCCGATCGTGGCTGCAATTCTTGAGAAAGAAAATGCAGTTGCTGATTTCCGTAAACTGATTGGTGCAACAGATCCTTCAAAAGCCGAACCGGGAACAATCCGTGCGCAGTTCGCGAAGTCGATTGCAGCTAACGCGGTACATGGATCTGATAGCGATGAGAATGCACTTATCGAGGGCAGTTTCTATTTCGCACAGACTGAACGTTTCTAAACACAATTTTCAATCTCCTCCTCTCCGGTTTTCCGGGGAGGATTTTTTTTAGAACTTATGCGAAGTTTTCTCGTTGCACTTTTAGTGATTGTTCTTGGCTGTACAGCGGTTGCGCAACCGAATCCAGGTCCGCCTGTTTTTGCTGATGCGATAGATTATAACAACTACATCATCGGTCAACAGGATCTCATCGCAAATTATTATGAAGAATTCGCGACGCTGATTGAAGACACAAACACCACGAAAGCAATCGCAACCAAAAAGCGTCTGGAACTTCTTGCGAAAACAAGAGTGTGTGCGAATAATTTAAAGTCAATGCCGCCTTGGCAAGGCAATACCGAACTTCGCGATAGCGCTGTAGTATGTTTCACCTTTTACGTGCAAATGTTCGAAGTAGAATACACAGCAATACTGGACTTGCTTTTCGTTGAGCCGCTAACCGACAAAGAAATTGACGGGATCAATGCAATTGACAAGCGCACCATGCTTGAAGAAGACCGTTTGAACAAAATGTTCTATGCTACCCAGAAAAGATTCGCGAAACAGTTTGACTTCATTATTGACGAAGAATAAAGAGCCAATCAGAACTCAAAAACGCGGGCACCATTTTCTCCTGTAATGTGTACCGGAATTTGCCGCCGCTTCCCTTCCTCTATCCATTTCTCTTTCCATTTCGTTTTAACTTCACCGGTTAAAATAATTTCGTTCGTTTCAACCAGTGAAAGTTTTTCCAACGTCCAGAAGTTTTTACCATGAATGATGAACGCATCAGGTTTTGTCTGCGTTGATGGTAATTGTTCGGCCGAGCCCATCCAGATCGTCTGTTGAGCTGTGAAAACGAATCCGTTCAGGTAGCGAACAGAACCGGCAGTTAAAGAATCGGTTTCACGGATATCCAGCGGATCAATTTCCTGAACACCCAGTTTCTTATAGCGAGGTTGAACATGAAAACTGATCTGCTCGGGATCTGCAATCGTTACACTATCGGAGAGCACAGTTACTGTTCCATTCTCCACAATTCCGATTGCCATTCCTTTGTTGATGTGAAACACCACAATTTCGCGGGTGTTTATCTCGTGATGCTTTCCGGCAGCTATACAGAAGAACAATATCAGAATGCACGTCAGGGTTCCGAAAACCGCACGCTTCATTTTTATTCTGAATGCGAACAACGCGAAAATAATTACGGCATAAAGCAGAATGATTTCTATGGTGGTCCACGCAGATGTCTGAATCACGGCATGCGGCAAATATTCTGTAAAACTTACGGACGAATTCAGTAATGAAATCAGGAATCCAAAAACGATGGCGAGGAAAGTTCCGAACCACGTCCACCAGGAAAAAGTGAGAAACAAAAGTCCGGCGTAAAGACAAATAGTGGAAAGTGGAATCACCACCATGTTCGTGATGAGAAACCAAGTTGGAAATTGCTGGAAGAAATAAAGTCCGAGTGGAAAAGTAAAAACCTGTGCCGCGAGCGTAACTGAAATCAAACTCCAAAGTGGTTTTATGATTTTCGATTGCGGTTTCCACCAGTCTTCGACCATTGGTTGAACGAGAACAATTCCGGCTACCGCACAATACGAGAGGAGAAATCCTGCGTCTTCCAGCAACATCGGATCACCGACCAACAAAATTATTGCCGATGCCGCGAGCGTGTTCAACAAATGTCCTTTACGATTGATAATTCGTCCGGTGATGATTACCGACAACATCGTTACAGAACGTAAAACAGAAGGCGTCATGCCCGTCATGAATGCATAAAACCAGATGACAAAAAACTGTATCGCGAAGCTGAGCCATTTTCCTTTCTTCTTTTTGTCGAGCGGCGCAAGAATTTTCAGCAGTACTACGAACACTAGCGCAACGTGCATTCCCGAAACCGAAAGGACGTGCAAGGTTCCAGAAGCAGAATACGATGAAAGCAATTGCGGATCGATCTCCGAAGATTGTCCAAGCAACAGTGCTTCACTCACGGCGAGTTCCTGTCCGCTGAGTCCGCATGCAATCATTCGCTCACGGAAATATTTTCTCAAGCGCAACGCCCACGATTTGATCAACGAGGGTTCGCTATGACCCTTGAGTTCCCATTCTTCTTTCGCGAAACACACGAAGCCAATACCGCGATGCTCGAGCCAACCCGCGTAATCGAATTCTCCGGGATTCATTATAGGAGAAGGATTTCGCACGCCTTTCATCACCAACAACTCGTCGCCATAACCGAGTTGCTCCGAAGTTGGATTCCTTGCCAGGTATAACATGGCCTGTGCGTTCACTGGCTTCCACGCAGAATCTACGAACACCGCAGTAATTTCTGCTACGCAACGAACATTATTTTCTTTTGGTTCCGGATCGCCTGCGATGCGAATCATCACGGGTACTTCTGTTGTCACTTCTGCTTTTCCTGATTCGTAAGAACTGGCGTGATAACGTAGCAATGAAATTCCTGCAACCAAAAAGAACAGGAAAATAAACGCACCGTTGAGTGAATAGTAACTGGATGATTTCTTCAGCAGGAAAACACTCGTTGCAATTCCGCAAATAGAAAAGATTCCGGAGAGCACCAGAAATGTTTCTCCCGGATTGCAGAATGTGCCGATTGTAATTCCCAACGCCAGCGGAATCAACAAACGAACTAACGGATATGGTGCGAGCATTTTTTGCACGGCGAAAGCTAAGAAGAGGTCTTGGCGCTAGTCGGGAGCAAACGTTTGTAAACGGATAAAAGCGCGAAAAGCGCTTAGGGAAGAGGGCGGAGGGAGGAGGTTGGACACGGGTTGGAAGCTTTTTCCTTTTTTTTCACTCCTCCCTCCTCCCTCTCAACTCCTCCCTTTTCTTATCTTGCCTTGCTATGTTCCACACCATTTATCAAAACCCCGCTCAGCGCAACAAAGGCTCCGGAGATTTCTGGAAAATACTGATCGTTGCTTCGCTCATCATAATCGTTGCCGTTCCAGTTCTAACAGGAGGCAATTATATAGCTCTTGGACCGGGACCACTGATCATATTTATCATCTGGCGTGCCACTCGAAACAAATCCGAAGCGGTAACATTTTACGTTTCCGGTAATCACAAAGGCGAGTTTGAATTCGGGTACAGAGATTCCGGCAACAAACAGCACGGACCATTTCCCATTGACGAATACACGTTCTGGTGCTATGAAGGAACCTCCACCGCGAGAGGTTGGAACTATGATCTGTATCTGCAGATCAATTCGAAACACGCGACAGTTTACCTGAAAGAAAAAATTGTTGCGCAGGTCCCGCCACCGGGATGGACGCGCACACCTCAGGAGATCAAAGACAGTGAAGGTGTGTTTTATGTTCCGAAGCTGGCAGAACTTGCAGCGACGATTGATCGTGGAGTGGCGAATGCGCCGACTGAAACGCAAACAATTTCCACTGAAGCATAGTTTGCTCCAGATGAGAAACCGTTGAGGTTTAGCAAAAAGCGTACCTTGGTTTAGTTAAAATCTCCCTGACGTGTTGCTTCGATTTCCTTTTGTCTTACTAGTCCTGTTTGCTGTACAATCGATGAACGCACAGCATGCGAATGTGGATTCGATGATCGCTGCTTACCGGAAAAACCCTGTTGATACTGAAAGAGTAAAAACTCTGGACAAGATTTCCCTTGCCTATGTATCGGCAGGCGAATACGATCTAGGGGCAAACTGGTGCGACACGTTGTTTGTTGAAGCCAGCAAGCAAAACGATCTGCTGTTTATGATGAAGGCGAGGAACAGGAAAGGAAATGCGTTTCTGTTCCAAAACAATTACTCAGCTGCTATACCATGTTATTTCGAGGCATTGGAATATTCTGAGCTTGATTCCAATCAGATCGGGATTGCAGGTGCAAACCTGAATATCGGAATATGTTATACCAACCTCAAAGATTCCGAACTCGGTTTGGAGTATATGCAAAAAGCGCTTGTAATCTATCAACAGGAGAAGAACAATAACGGCATCGCATCGACCTGTAATTCTATTGGTAACGCAATGGTCGACATAAAGAGGTACGATGAAGCCCTCCCCTATTTTTTCGAAGCTGTGCGGGTGAGAAAAGAGATGAAGGATGAACGTGGACTTGGCACTCTTTATAACAATATTGGAATCGTCTATAAAAACAAGAAGATGTACGATTCGTCGCTTACTTATTACCGTCAGGCATATACGATCAAACGGTCACTCGGTGATTCAGCCGGACTGGCATCAACAACCAATAACATTGGACAGATATTTCTCAGCACGCTACAGTATGATAGTGCACTGGTATATGCTACTCAGGCAATTATTATTGCCGAACGTTTTGGCAAACTCGATGTAATGAAATCCGGGCACGAGTACCTCAGCCAGATTTATGCCGCACGAGAAGATTATAAAGCGGCGCTGTTCCATAAATCACAGTCTATCATTTATAAAGACAGTATGCTCAATGAAGAAAATACACGAACGAGCATTGCGGCCAAAATGAATTATGAGTTCGATAAACAGAAAGCCATTTCAGACGCTGAATACAACGCCGAGCTCGAACGTCGCACGCTGATCCAATGGTTTACAATTGGTGGACTTGTGTTGTTATTACTTGTGGCATTGTTTATTTATTCACGCTTCCGTGTAATCAGATCACAGAAAACAATTATTGAAGCTCAGAAGCTGGAAGGAGACAAGCAGCAAGCTATCATTCAATCCAAGAATAAAGAAATCGTAGACAGTATTACATACGCACGTCATCTGCAGGAAGCGATTTTGCCACCTCGGAATATGGTGGATGCATTGTTTCCGCAAAACTTTGTGCTCTACGTGCCCAAAGACATTGTTGCCGGCGATTTTTACTGGATGGAAAAATCTGGGGAAACCGTTTTCGTTGCAGCAGCAGACTGTACAGGTCACGGTGTACCCGGTGCAATGGTGAGTGTTGTCTGCAGCAATGCGTTGAATAGTGCGCTGAAAGAATTCCGTCTTCGCGAGCCCGGAATAATTCTGGATAAAGTCCGCGAGTTGGTTTTACAAACGTTCGAGAAAAGCGCAAGTGCTGTAAATGACGGAATGGATATAGCATTGTGCGCAATCACTCCGCTTGGTTCCGGAAATTTTAATGTGCAGTTTGCAGGCGCGAATAGACCAATGGTTTGTAAGAAAACCGTTAGTGATCAGCTGCTTGAAATTCCCGGGACGAAACAAACAGTTGGCAGAAACGAAAAACCTATTGGCTTCGCGAATGAAAACATCACACTTTCAGCAGGCGACACCTTTTATCTGTTCACTGATGGATACGCGGATCAGTTTGGAGGACCGAAAGGAAAAAAACTGAAATACAAAACACTCACGCAGTTCCTGCTGCACATTTCTTCAAATGATATGAAGTCGCAGGAGAAGGAGCTTCAAGATTATTTTCAGAATTGGAGAGGAAATCTGGAGCAGGTGGATGATGTGCTGATCGTGGGAATCAGACTGTAATTAATAGACACTTTTCTTCGCTGCCAGCAAAGTATTCTGCAACAACCCCGTAATTGTCATCGGACCTACTCCACCGGGAACAGGTGTGATCCAACTGCACTTCGGTGATACACTTTCGAAATCTGCATCGCCTTTTAAACGCCAGCCGGCTTTTGTATCAGGAGCATCAACGCGTGTTGTACCAACATCAATCACAACAACTCCGTCTTTCACCATTTCTCCTTTAAGAAAACCTGGTTTACCAAGTGCGAGAACAATAATGTCCGCTTGTTTCGTGAAGTAAGAAATATCCGGAGTGCGCGAATGACAAAGTGTAACTGTGCAATTAGCAAACTTTGAATTGCGCGCAAGCAGAATACTCATCGGTGATCCGACAATGTGACTGCGTCCAATCACCACACAATGTTTTCCTGAAGTTTCAATATTGTTTCGCTCGAGTAATTGAGTGATTCCGTAAGGTGTTGCCGGCAAATAACACGGAAGATTCAACGCCATGCGCCCAACATTCACCGGGTGAAATCCATCTACGTCTTTCTTCGGATCAATCGCCTGAACGATTTTGTGTTCGTTGATGTGCTTCGGTAATGGAAGCTGAACAATGAAACCATCCAGCTCCGGATCGTTATTCAGTTTCAGAACAACTGCGAGCAATTCTTCTTCTGTGATTGTTGATTCAAAAGTCAACGCACTCGAACGAAAACCAATCTTCTCGCAAGCTTTCATTTTCGCATTCACATACGTCATACTCCCACCATCATTACCGACAAGCACAGCGGCCAAATGCGGCGCACGTTTTCCGGAAGCAAGAATAGCTTTCACCTCTTCAGCTATTTCAAGCTGAATCGTTTCTGCTATTTTCTTACCGTCTAGGAGTTGCATACTGTGTGTTTACTGCGTACTGCGCACTGATTACTGCGCACTGGCGATGCGCTATTTGCGCATATTAGGCATGTTGCGCATCATCTTCGCCATCTGCCCTTTATCCTGCATCATCTTCATCATCTTCCGCGTGTCTTCAAACTGCTTCATCAAACGATTCACATCCTGAATAGTTTTGCCGCTTCCTTTCGCAATACGATTCTTGCGCGCTCCGTTTAATACTTCCGGATTCTCACGCTCCTTCGGTGTCATCGAATAAATGATTGCTTCAATCCCTTTGAAAGCATTTTCATCAATGTCAACATCCTTCATTGCTTTGCCTACACCTGGAATCATTCCCATGAGGTCTTTCACGTTACCCATTTTCTTGATCTGCTGAAGCTGTCCAAGAAAATCGTTGAAGGAGAATTTATTCTTTGCTATGCGTTCCTGAATTCTGCGCGCTTCTTTTGCATCGAATTGTTCCTGCGCACGCTCAACGAGTGTAACAACGTCACCCATCCCGAGAATACGGTCGGCCATACGTTGCGGATAAAAAATATCCAACGCATCCATCTTCTCACCTGTTCCAACAAACTTGATCGGCTTGTCGACAACAGAACGGATTGAAAGCGCAGCACCACCGCGTGTATCACCATCGAGCTTCGTAAGGATTACTCCGTCGAAGTTCAGTTTATCGTTGAATGCTTTCGCTGTATTCACTGCATCCTGACCGGTCATTGCATCCACCACGAACAAAATCTCCTGTGGTTTCACCGCATCACGAACAGCAGCAATTTCTTTCATCATCACTTCGTCAATCGCTAAGCGACCTGCAGTATCGATGATGACAACCGAATTTCCGTTTTGTTTTGCGTGAGCTACACCGCGTTTTGCAATTCCAACCGCATCCTGTACATCACGCTCAGAATAAACATCCACTCCAACCTGTTCGCCAAGAACGTGCAACTGGTCAATCGCCGCCGGACGATAGATATCGCAGGCAACCAGCAATGGATTCTTTCCTTTTTTCGTCTTGAGAAAGTGTGCGAGTTTGCCGGAGTGTGTTGTTTTACCCGAACCTTGCAGTCCCGACATCAGAATCACCGTTGGATTTCCTCCAAGCTGAATATCAGCCTGCGCCCCACCCATCAACTGCACTAATTCGTCGTGCGTAATTTTCACCATCAATTGTGATGGAGAAACCGCTGTCAAAACGTTCAGGCCAAGTGCCTTCGTTTTGATGTCGTCCGTAAATTTCTTCGCTACCTGGAAGCTAACGTCAGCATCAAGAAGCGCCTTGCGGACTTCCTTAAGCGTTTCCGCAATATTGATCTCATTGATCTTTCCTTCGCCTTTGAGGACTTTAAACGCCCTGTCAAGCTTATCCGAGAGATTTTCAAACATGGTATTGGTGTTGTAAAATGGGACACGAAGATAGGAATTCGGGACGGGGCATGAGGAATGGGTAACAAGGAAATTGATCAATTTTGCCGCATTCCCCGTCCCACATTCCGCATTCCTTACAGAGACCTGATTAAACCTTCGTATCATCCGCCCGTCATAGAGGCAGAATCCATAAATTTCTACCCATGAAAAAGATACTACTCTCCCTTTCCATCGCCACAATCGGGTTTGTTCCGGCTTTCGCGCAAGACTCAGACTCCACAGGACTTCCCGGCGATAATCTAGACCTCCAAGGCGTTCTTGAATTATTCAAAAATTCCGAATCGCTCGAGGCATTTGAAAAAGCACTCAACACGGAATCGAATCAGGTCAACAACCTCGATGTTGATGAAGACGGTAACGTTGATTACATCAAGGTGATTGATCACGCTGATAGTGGTTCTCATGCGATAACACTTCGGGTTGATGTGAACGACAAAGAATCGCAGGACGTTGCGGTAATTGAAATTGACAAGACCGGAGATGAAACTGCGGATCTGCAGATCACAGGCGACGAAGAATTTTACGGTGTCGATTATATAGTTGAACCGGAAGAAGAAGTGGCGTCAACAACAGAGGGAAAATTCACTTCAGGATTTGCTCCTCCGATTGTAATCGTGAACGTGTGGGGATGGAGACCGATCCGTCACATTTACGCACCGACATATGTGGTTTGGGTTTCTCCATACCGCTACAGAGTTTATCCTCCGTATTGGAAGCCGTGGAGACCGGTTGCATGGCGCGTACATCATGGACGTGTGGTGCGCTATCATCATCACTGCCGCGTAGTGCATGTACATCGCGTTCATCGCGCGCACAGGATTGGACATCATCATCGCGTTGCATCGAATGGATATCATCAGCGTAATGCCGGACACAGAAACAACGGAAATGGAAACCGCAATGGCAACGGTGGCGGCAATAAGAACAACGGCGGCGGTAAAAAGAATAACGGTGGAGGCGGTAACCGCGGTGGCGGACGTCACAGATAGTGTGTTGGTTATGCTTGGTGTCAGGATCGTATCCTGACACACCATAAAGTGTCAGGATTGGGATCATGACACCAGCGGGAAAAAAGGTTGTTCAGTGCTGAACAACCTTTTTTCATGCGTCGATATATGCGGTAGAAGCGACATCACTACAGGGTTATGCAACGAATAACGCAGTTGGTTTTGTGCGTTACGCGTTGAAGAGTACAGGTGGCTATGCTATGCCTTAACAAACCTGTACAACCCCATGAAATCCTGACGTTTACAGTCAGGATTCACGAATTCGACAATCAAAAAATAATATCCCATGAGTAAAACCTTCTCAAAATATTACATCCCTGGCCTCCTTGTTACAGGACTGTTTTTCGGAATGTGCAATTCATCTGAAGACAAGGAATCCAAACTAGGAAAAGCAGGAGATCAGTTTGATCTGTTTGCTGTGATGGCTTTACTTGAAAAATCTTCTTCGCCGGAGGATTTTGAAAAATCCATCAATACCAAATCGAATGGTGTAAACAATATCGATCTGAATGAAGACGGCGAAACCGATTATATCCGGGTAATTGATAAAAAGATTGATGACAACTCACACGTCTTCATTCTGCAGGTTGATGTCGCGGAAGGAAGTACGCAGGATGTTGCGACCCTTGAAATTCAAAAAATCAAAGACGGTGAAGCAAACGTTCAGATCATTGGTGATGAAGAATTATATGGTTCCGATTACATCATTGAACCGAAGTCGGACGTTGCTGCAGCAGGTTTTGTAGTTGCAACGACCTATGCAGTGAATGTCTGGTCATGGCCCTTTGTGACTTACGTTTATTCACCTGCTTATGTGGTTTATGAGTCGCCTTACCGTTACGAATATTATCCGATCTGGTGGGAACCATGGCCGGTAGTTGTATATGACGTGTACTATCCTACAGTTTCTGTTTACCGGACGCATTATGTTTATTCCGATGGATATCGTTTTGTACATATTCACGAGAAGTATCACAGCAATTATCACGTGAAAACAAAATTCAATTACCACGAGAAAGATTATGGTAACGGTAAACCTGCAAATGCTCCGAAGCATAACAACAGCAACACTGGCGCATCACCAGGTAATGATAAGAATGAATCCGGCGGCGGAAATGATAAAGACAACAACGCTAATGCTGGTGGTGGAAATGACAAGGACAAAGGAAACGAGAACGACAAATCAGGTAAGTCAGACGACAATAAATCTGATCCGGGCAACGATGGAAAATCGCAACCGAAAAAAGATCCGAATGCAGGTGAAGGAAATTCCGGAGCGGGCGGGAAAGAAAATAAATCGCCTGATAAGGACGTAAAATCACCAGACAAAAATTCTTCGGCGCCGAAAGATGGTGGAGGAAAAAAAGGTGGAGGAAAACCGAAATAGAGGGTCTACGGTAATAATTTAGGCGGACAAGGTTAGGTGTATAGAATCGACACCCAAAGATTTATGCCGGACTAAATACGGACAATCTGTATCCGACATAGTTTCTTAATAAATCAACAATGAATTGTGGCTATATTCGCCGCAAATCAACGCTGATAATCTTATGATCCGGAATTTCATTGTGATGTTGCTTCTAGCAACGTCGGCGAGCGTGTGTGCTCAGACCAAGACTAACAAAGTAACTGTTCAGGACGGCCCTGAAAATGACACCAAACGGAGTTCAGTTCTGGGCATGTTCGGTTATGATGATGGTGGTTATTATACACTGCGCCGCGAAAAGAAGACGATCCTCGTAGAGCACCTGTCGCTGAATATGTCGGTCGATAATTCGGTGGAGATGGAAGAACTTAAATCAGGCAAAGTGGACCTGGAGTTCTATTCTGCTATTCAGATGGAAGCAAATATGTATTTCTTCTACATCGGACATGATTCCAAAACGGAAGAAGTAATGCTTTACGCAAAAAAACTAAACCCCAAAACCTTACTCACTGATGGGCAGCTGATTGAAGTTGCGAAAGAGCAATACGTATCGGACCGTAAGTTCATGCGTGGGGCCATGTTCGCATTGTGGAACCCGTTTTCGACATTGGTTTCTGAAGATCAAACTCATTTTGGCCTTGTGACTAATAACATGTCTGGAGAAGAAAACGCAGAAGTTGAAAGGAAGATTACTGTATATGGATCAGACCTGAAAGAGCAATGGACCATTGATGCGAAGACAGGGTTTAAGTCTGACTTGTTTTCGGTGACCAATCTCACATTGGATGACAACGGTGATATTTCAATTATCGGTGTCGAGTACAAAGAAAAACTGACTGCAAGAGAAATACGTCGTTCAGGGAAACCAAATACGACTCACCACCTCATCCGTTACACTGAAAAAGGCAACAAGGTGATCTCGATGCCGATTGAGTTGAACGGTAAATTTATTACTGATCTCCGCATTGCTACTGCACAATCGGGAGACATTGTCGTAGCTGGATTTTATTCTGAAACCGGATCATGGAGCATTAAAGGTGCGTTTTACCTCAATATAGATCCAACCAACGAAGAAATAAAATCACAGAAGTTCACTGAATTCGGAACAGAGTTCATAACCCTGAATCTGACCGACCGTGAAGAAAAGAAAGCGAAGAAGAAAGAAGAAAAAGGCGAAGATCTGGAGATGAATGAATTTGACATGCGCGATCTCATACTTCGTGGCGATGGCGGAGCTACACTGATTGCAGAACAGTTCATTTTCAGAATTACGCAAACCACCATGCGGGGAGCAAACGGCCAGAGTACAACTGTAACAACCTATCACTACTATTACAACGACATTATTGCTGTGTCGTTTGATAATACAGGAACACTTTTGTGGAAAACAAAAATACCAAAACGCCAGTACACAACGAATGATGGCGGTATGTGGTCTTCTTACGCGATGACCGTTGTTGATGATAAGCTGTTCTTTATTTTCAACGACAATCCTAAAAATCTTTTCATCGCTGATGATGAAACGCCTTACAACTTTTCTGCTTCAAAGGAGCTGGCAGTGGTATTGGTTGAGCTTGACAACTCAGGAAAAGCTACAAAAGAACTTCTCTTTTCCAGTGAGCGTAGCGATGCCAAGGTACAGCCGCGACTGGCGAAGCAAACTGCAGAAAAGGAAGTGATCATCTGTAGCCAGCGCTCAAAAATATTCCAGTACAGCAGGATAACCTTTAAGTAGATCATGAAAGGTCTGCTTACTTCTTGTTGCGTTTGCATGTTCATCATAGCAACGCACGCTCAGCAATTCGGATTTTCTGCGCAAGCCCTTGGTTTTTTCCAGGTTGCGCGGGAATATGAATACGGATACGGGCCAAATGAACGCATCATCCGCTCGGGCGGCAGTGTTTCTCCTGGCTTTCGCCTCGAAGGAAATTATATTCTGCCCGGTTATTTCATCCCGGTATCGGCGTACAACGGAATTGGATTAACATTCATTGCCCCTACTGCAGATTCGTGCGTATTCAGTGCACGAACGACCAACAATAATAACCGGCTGGAACTGGCTGGAACCAGGAAAACTTCTCTTCTATCGATCGGGTTCCGATGTGGTTACGAAATTCCACAGGAGTTTAATGACTTCCTGTTGCTTCACGCGGGTTGGGGAGTTAGCTGGATGCGGTTCACCAACCAGTATATTTTGCCGGAAGAATCAGCCACATTTCCTTACCAGGCAGATGACTTTGAAAGTGAAGCCTTTGAGAAGACAAAGAACCGTGCGATTGGGCTCGAAGTAACAGTAGGTGCCGTTTATGAATTTGAGTTTTTCTCGGCGCTTGCACAGTACTCATTTATTTTTCCTGCCGCAGCTGCCAACCAAGATGTGGTCAGTATGCGCCATGGCCTTTCTGTGGGTGTTTTTTATCCACTTGTACGTCTATAATTGCGAACTATGAATATCATTCGTTGTCTGTTTTTTCTTCTCCTGTGTACACCGGTATGCGCCCAGAACCCGGCAGGTTACTGCCGGTTCAATAACTACACGCCGTTGGAATGTTCAGGAGAAATTCCGTCTATCTTTCTTCAGTCTGCAGAGAGTAAATACCAGGCAGATCTTAAAGCTGAGAAAGAAGTTTCGAAGAATAAAGCTGTCAGCTCAGATAAGGGCGAGTTCCTGTTCCAGAGCAATTATTTCGTTGATCAATTGTTGCAAAGCGGAAAAGTTTTATTTGGCGACAGTGTTACGCTTTACATCAATGAAGTTGCCGACCGCGTTCTGATCAATGAACCTGATCTCAGGAGCAAGCTTTCATTCTATGCGTTACGATCTGAAGAGCCGAATGCTTTCTCAACCGACCAGGGACTGATCTTCGTCACACTAGGATTAATTGCGCAGCTGGAAAATGAGGCCCAGCTTGCATTTATTCTCTCGCACGAAATTGCGCATTTCGAGAAACGTCACACGCTGGAAGTATACATTGAAGGGCAAAAGACCTTCCGGCAGGATCGCGATAAACGCAAGTTCGATCTTGATGAGAAGATCCGCGCGTTCAGTAACCATGAAAAAGAATATGAGTTCGCTGCTGATTCATTAGGCCTGGCCCGACTCTCTAAAACCGGCTATGCCTGTTCGGAAGCAATTACTGCGATGTTTGTCTTGCAGTTCTCACACCTGCCTTTTGAAGATTACGTTTTCAACTCAAGGGCATTCGAACGCCCCATGATGGTTTTCCCGAGTTCCTTGTTTCTTGCAGAAGTAAAAGAAATTAAGCTCGATGGTGATACGGAAGATGACTCCTACAGCTCTCACCCGAATATTGCACGAAGAAGAGAAAGGCTCGAACAACAGCTTGAGGGTATCACAAATCCCGGGACGGAATTATTTGCCGGTTCTGATGGGAAGTTCAACACAATACGAACCACATGCAGGTTTGAAGTACTGCGCCTGGAAATTGTAGCACGAAATTATCCGCGTGCTATTTATGACGCGCAATTCCTGCAGAAAGAACATCCGGAAAGCCTTTACCTGAAGCGGGCAATCGGGAAATCACTTTATTTCCTGGCCAAATACAAAAACAATTCAGATTATAACTCCGGGATGGAGAACCACGGAAGCGTAGAAGGCAACCAGCAGCAATGTTATTTTCTGTTGCAGAAAATGAATGGAGAACAGATTACATCAGTTGCACTGCGCGAGCTGTATGATCTCTCGCTGATCGATTCTTCGGCGATTGTGAAAGCAATGCTCTGGGATCTTGGTATTGAAGGTGTGAAAGAGCACAAGTTTACTCTGACAGAAATGAATCGCTCACTTGAACTTTACCGTGAAGCGCTGGCGGATACGATTAAACCGGATACAAGCAAGCTTGTAGTTATTGTGGAGGACTCCTTAAAAACAAATGACGGAACCGGTTATGTTTCCAAATACGATAAGTTGCGTAAGGAGAAAAAGCAACAGGAGAAAACGAAGGTTGTGGAAACTAAAACCGCGGAGAAGAGCCGCTTCAATATGCTTGCGTTCGCCGATATCATTGACAACCCGGGTGTAATATCTTTCTTTACCCGGTGCCAGCAATTGGCCGAAGAAGAACTTCGTGCGGAAGAAGCAGAAAAAACGAAGTATGATAAACTATCATCCTACGAACGAAAAAAAGCCGACCAGAACGATCGTAAAGCAAACATAGCGCCGCCTGCACTTTCAGTTGACACTTTATTGGTGATTGATCCTTACTATTTCTATGCAACAGACCGTGAAGGATACAAGATGCGCGATTCGGAACGGGGACGTTATGCACTCTGTGAGCAGGTAAATGAAGTAGCGGCAGAAGCTGGAATGCCTATCGTAATGCTCAGCATCAAAGAGTTTACGAAAGACGATGTAGCAAAATACAATGCGCTTGCGGTAGTAAATGAATGGCTGGAGGAATCAGTGAATCATGATGAAGTGGAAGTATTGCTGGCCGAATGCGAATTCACAGAGCCGATAAGCGAAGAATATCACACAAAAGATATTTTCATCACCGGCGTTTTCACGTTCAAACAACCTCGTGAAAACCGCGGATGGATCATCATGTACAGCATCATCTGTTACCCGTTGCTTCCATTCGGGATAGCATATGCGGTGACACCTGAACATGAAACTTACCTCGTGTCGGGTGTCTATGACCTCAATACCGGTGAAGACAAGATGACGCGTGTAACCAAGTTGAAAGCGAAAGCCAAAAGCGGGTACGTGAAGTCACAGATGTATGATATTTTTTCGGGCATCAAAAAAGATCCAGCTGATAAAAAGAAAACGCGATGAAAAAAATCTTAAGTCTCCTGGTAGTTGCCTTCTCTGCAGTAGTCCTGTCCGGACAGGTTCCGGGCTATATGGGAAAGAAACTCAGCGTTGGCGTGAATGCGTCTACGTTTTTTCATTTTACAGAATATTCCGAAGGATTAACGGAAATGCTCACGAGTCCGAGTTTCTCGTATAAATCGGAATTAGCCCTGACATACACAGTTGGTCGCCGCACCTCTTTAGGTGGAAGCTTTTATTTAGGGAACCAAAAATTCCTGACGCCAGGCGGAGGCGGTCTGCTCATCGATCATTACAGAGGTGAATACACGACCAAAGAAGATTACATCAAATGCCGGCTGATGATTTTCGAATTCAATCTCAAGATATTCCGCAGAAATTTTCTTGCTCCCATCGGACCCTATCACCAGATGGGTATTGGTGTTGTAAAATATCGCGCTGTTTCTCCCGGCGACACCCTGCAACTATACACCGTCGGTTCACACAGCTCTATTCCGGATGTAACAGTGGAAACAGATGACAGATATTCCTGCGCTAAATTGAGTTATCATATCGGTTATGCCGCTCCGATTTTTAAAAATTGTTTTTTCAATTTTGCATTCGGCTTTAATTTTTTTCTCGGAGGAGATAGCGGACGAATACAATCAGGTGAGGATTCACGATACTTCGTGTTGGGCGTGTTGAATCGCGATTTACGCCGCTACAACAATTACGAATTCAAGCTCGGCTTTAGCTGGTTGGTATTATAATAAACCGGGAGTCCCCAGATACTCTACTCAGTAAGAATAAATTTCTCATGCGCAGGCAGAGGAATGGTCTTACTCTTGGCATTTTCTCCTCTCAAAAAGTGTAGAATTCCTTTCCCACCCTGTTAATAACTCAAATTTCGAAGGTTATTTCCTGCCAACTATCTCTCATTTCTGTCGAAGGATCGAATAAATAATATTGGTGCATTTATTTAATAGAAATTTGAATCAACAAACTCAGAAAACAACATCAAAGTATTCCTCAGCTGGCAGTCATCTCCCACACCAAACACTCGGAAATCAGCGGCCGGGTAAGAAATCAGGGAAAATTTATATGACGCTAATCCAGCGAAAAGCCACCACTCTCGGTGGCTTTTTTTATTTCCTTTCATTGAACATTGCGCGTTGAATATCTGGCATTGTTGCCCGTTCGACACACGCGTACATGCAACGAACAACAATGCCAAACGAGTAACAATGTTCAATGTTCAATTTGGTGCAGGATGATTACTCCTCGTTCTTCCGCTTGTAGCCAACGCGCTTGCGTTCCCCTCCTTTAGCCGGCGGCGCCATCAATCTTCTGATTGCATCAAACACCACTGCGAAGTTGCGGTCGTATTTCTCTTCCAGCGTGTCCAGTTTCTTAGAAAGCTCTTTATTCGCTATCATAAGCTCACGCAGGCGCACAAACGCCTTTACGACCTGTATGCTGGCGTGGACTGCTTTCGGAGAGTTGAGCACGCTGGCGAGCATTACAGTGCCATGCTCGGTGAAGACGTAGGGTAGTTTCCTTCGGCCTCCATGACTTGAAGTCACAATTTGTGACTTCAAGTTTGAGGTCGCATTTTGCGACCTCAAAGACTTTTCGTCATTTTTTGAGATCACAGATTGTGATCTCAAGTTGTCCTCGTCTGAACTGGATGTCGCAAATTGCGATATCAAGTTTGCGTACTCCTTTTCCGTAAGCTGAAACATGAAATCCTTCGGGAACCGTTCGATATTCCGCTTTACTGCCTGGTTCAGGACTTTAGTCGGAACCCTGTAAATTCTCGCCAGATCTTCATCCAGCATCACCTTGTCACCGCGAATCGTGTAGATCAATGAATCGTCGGTCTTCTTTACTAAATCTTTCGTAGCGTTCATATAAATTGATTTTGGGTAAAGGTAAGACAGGCCGAATTATCAGACCGAAAAAACTAATATTCTTAGTCTTGATCTTAGATTTCCCAACGACAAACAATGTTATGTTGTGTCGGAACCTGTCCTGAGCGGAGTCGAAAGGCGACTACATCTTCTCCGGAACTTCCACCCCAATCAATCTCATCCCCTCATTCACCGTTCTCGCCACTGTAACACAAAGTGCAATTCTGAAATTTTTCAGATTCTCATCCGCTTCCTTCAGTACATCGCACGCATCGTAAAACTGGTTGAACGTTTTCGCCAGATCGTAAGTGTAATTCGCCACAACTGCAGGCGACAATTCTCTTCCTGCTTCCTGGATAATTGCCGGAAACAGTGAAAGCACTTTAATGAGTTCTTTTTCTTTCACGTGAATTTCCGCTGGCGCAGTAAAATCAGGAACAACACTCAATCCCGATTTTCTCCAGATGCTTTTTATCCGCGCGTGTGTGTACTGAATGAACGGACCGGTATTGCCCTGCAGATCGATGCTCTCTTTTGGATTGAACACCATCGTCTTTTTCGGATCGACTTTCAGAATGAAATATTTCAAAGCAGCCATTCCCACCATGTGTGAAAGATCGTCCTGTTCTTCTTTGCTCATTCCTTCGATCAATCCTTTCTCCGCAGCCATTTCGTAAGCGTCTTTTTCAATCGAAGCAATCAGATCATCTGCATCGACAACAGTTCCTTCCCGCGATTTCATTTTACCTTCAGGAAGCTCTACCATTCCGTAAGAAAGGTGATGCAATCCCTCGGCCCATGCGTAACCGAGTTTCTTCAATGAAACTTTCAGCGTCTTGAAGTGATAATCTTGTTCGTTGCCGACAACATACACAAGTTTATCAAATGGAAATTCTTTGTGACGCTCAACTGCTGTTCCCAAATCCTGCGTGATGTAAACCGAAGTTCCATCGCTGCGTAACAACACTTTCACATCCAGTTTTGCATCCGTGTTGTCAATAATCACAGCACCATCGGCACGTTTCTGGAAAACATTTTTCTTCAGACCTTCTTCTACAATTTCTTTTCCGAGAATGTAAGTGTTCGACTCGTAATACATTTTATCGAAGTCAACATTGAGTTTCGCGTATGTTTTTGCGAATCCTTCGTACACCCAACTGTTCATCGTGTGCCAGAGCTGACGAACATGCTCATTGTTCGCTTCCCATTTCTGCAGCATTGCCTGAGCTTCCAGAATAATCGGCGCAGTTTTTTTCGCCTCTTCTTCTGTTTTTCCGCTAGATGTTAATTCCGCAATCTCCGATTTGTAATGTTTATCGAACAGCACGTAATACTTGCCAACGAGCGTATCGCCTTTCATTCCTGCAGACTCCGGAGTTTCTCCATTGCCCCACTTCTGCCACGCCAACATGCTCTTGCAGATGTGAATCCCCCGATCATTCACCAGATTCACCTTCATCACTTCATTGCCCGCAGCCTTAAGTATCTCGGATACTGAATAACCCAGAAGGATATTCCGCATGTGTCCGAGGTGCAGAGGTTTGTTCGTATTCGGCGAACTGTATTCGACCATCACAAACGGAGCGCCAAGGTGTACGTTCTCTTTTCCCCATGTTTCATCTGACTTGATATGCGCGAATGCTTCAATCCAGTATTTCGAATCGATCACAACGTTCAAAAATCCCTTCACTACATTGAATGAAGCGACTTCAGAAACATGCTTCTGTAAGTATTCGCCAATAATCTGTGCGGTCTGTTCGGGCGACTTGACTGCCATCTTCACATAAGGGAAAACAACAAGCGTTATATCTCCTTCAAATTGCGGATTGGTCTTCTGGAATGTAACTGATGCGGGATCAATTGCAGAGCCAAACAGTTCCTTCACTGCACCGGCAACCTGCCCGGCCAATAACTGTTCTGGTGTATTCATTTGAAGTCTTAAGTATTTAACTAGTTAAGTATTAAGTCTTGTCAGGCAGTGATTTTTTCAAACTGAGTCCTTCGACTACGCTCAGGATAAACTCCGTCGAAGGTTGGCAAAAACTGTGGTCAGTTAGAAATCTGTGAAACTACTTTGGTGAGAATCTCAAATGTATTCTCGGCCATCAGGTTCTCTTTGTCGAGAGTCGGGTTCACTTCCGCGATCTCCACACAGCAAACCTTTTCGTTCTGAACCAGTCGCACCAACAATGATCCGGCTTCTTTCTCTGTGATACCATTACGCACAGGCGTCCCGGTTCCTTTGGATATGCTGGAGTCCATACTATCTACGTCGAATGATATGTAGATGAGGTTACATTGACTCAGATGGCTTAACGTATCGCGGGCAATACGCTCCACACCAACACGTCGGACTTCAGCTGTACTGAAGGTCTTCACATGGTGCTTCTTAATCAATCCGGTCTCTTCCGGTTCAACATCACGCAC
>CAYUTR010000030.1:0-24110 GCA_964447465.1 uncultured Chryseobacterium sp. | reverse complement strand
CGAAAAGCAAAGAGAACGGGATAGAATTTGCGAATGTTCCCATTGGTGAAATGGTTACTGTTATTGCGTTCCGAAAAACAGAGACCGGTTCGATGTACGGAAGTGAGACTTTCAGAATTCAGAATCATTCGCGACCAACGGTTGTAATGACAGCTCTCACAGAGGCAGAATTTCAACTGAAGATTCAGGAGTTCAATTGAAATAGATGGTAAGAACCACTTATTGCAATCGACCGATAATTGATTGGAAAAATGGAACGCGGATTTTTAGGTCCGTTGTTTTCTATTGGCTACGCAAGGATCATTTCGGTAAGTAGTGGTTGCAGGTTTTGGATTTTATGAGATAAGCTCGTGAGTAGCGTTTGATCGCTTAAGCGATCAAACATCTGCGTCGATCCAATTATTGCACATTCTATTCACCCGTCACATCCTTCGAAGGACTAACACCAAACGGACATCAAAAATCCGCGTTCCTTTTTTCGGGTTTATCTCATAAAAACCGAAATCCAAGTCGTGAAATCTACCGAACTCATCCATTAAGACGCTAACACCGTAGAACTTCATAATCCGCGTTCCAAATTACTATCTTGGTCCGATGAACATCATCGATCTTCTCATTGGCCTCACCCTCATGAATGCCATGCCTCACTACGTTCTCGGTGTGTGGAAAGCAAAAATGCTGAGTGGTTTCGGCACGGGTAACTTGAAAAATATTGTTTGGGGTATATGCAACCTTGCAATTTCCATTTGTCTTTTCGTTTACCAATACGGATGGGATGGATTTGCCAGGAACCAGATTTATGTTGGAGCACTGGTTGTGTTGGTTACATTTCTGTTCACTTCACCATTCTGGTATAAACACTACAACAAATGAAACTACAATTACTTCTTTTGGTAACATGCACAAGTGCATTCACATTTTTTTCGTGCGGCGATTCTCAGAATAAGAGTGATGAGGATGGCTACATCCTACAGGCAGATGAACGAGAATTGTGTTTACAACAGCACATTGACACTGCACTTGTTGCATTGGTCCGCAATCAGACCCGTGTTAAGTTAGATGTCTTCGCTCCGGATAGCATTTGGATGTGGGGACCCGATGATGACGTTACAACGCGTGCATCTACACTTGAAGGAATAATGTTTGAGGCCACATCAGATCAGGCTTCCACTTTATGCGACAAATTGAGAAAAATATTCCTCAGTAAGGATCACACCATGTTTGTTTACGAACAAAACTTCGGACTCGACAATGAGAAAGACAAAGTGGCGATTGTGAATACAGCCGATAAGTATGAGATTCTCCGGGAAACCGGAACTGACGGACTCAATTACGATATCGACAACGACAGCGTGATCACTATTATCAAATCTTTTGATGCGAAATACGATCTGACTCTTGCAGGTTGCGGACTCGATTGGTGCCTGTTTTACATTGGGGATGAAACAGCGAACTGGGACATGATGGCAAAGGAAATATATGATGTTTGTCCCGATGTTGTTGATCAGGGAACAGGTTCGGTGGGCGATCTGGCAAAGGAGCTGCAGGATTTTGGAATGCTCTACCTGTGGTGGGATTAGTCCAGTGCGCAGTGTGCAGTAATCAGTCCGCAGTAGTTGACCTGTGAATTCTGTAATTCATTTCTGAAATAACGAAATACTGACTTGGCAGGGTTTCTGCAACTTCGATTTCTGTCTGGACGAATTCCCGTTCGGCGGATAAACGAAGTGCATGAAACCCGACAACCTACCCGAGGATCCAAAAATTACTTCCGGCAAACATATCAGCTATTGGACAGACACGGCCGACACAGACGCATTGTATCCCTTAAGAGAGAACCTCGAAACTGATGTTGTAATTATCGGTGGAGGACTCGCGGGATTGAGCGTTGCCTATTGTCTCACGCAAGCAGGAAAAAAAGTTGTATTGGTTGAAGATGGTTTTATCGGCAGCGGTGAAACGGGAAGAACAACTGCGCATCTCGTAACCGCACTCGACGACCGATATTACGATCTCGAAAAAACGTTTGGCGAAGAAAAAACCAGGCTCATTGCAGAAAGTCACATGGAAGCAATCAGCTTTGTGCAGCGCACCGTTGAAAAAGAAAACATTGATTGTGGCTTCGAGCGTGTGAACGGATATTTATTCCGTCATCCATCTGATAAAGAAGATGCACTCACCCGCGAACAGGCAGCAGCATCACGGGCAGGTGTTCCTGTAGAAGAAACAAACACTGTACCCGGAATCTTAAATTCGCAAGCGGCGCTTTGCTTTTTTAACCAGGCACAATTTCATCCACTGAAATATCTTGCAGGGCTTTGTACTGCAATCACTCAGCAGGGCGGAAAGATATTTACCGGAACACATGCTTCAGATATAAATTCCGAAGGAATTACGACCACCGATGGTTTCACCGTAAAAGCAAAACACATTGTAGTGGCCACGAACAGTCCCGTGAATAATCTCTTCACCATGTTCGAACGTCAATACGCGTACAGAACTTACGTAATAGGCGCCCTCGTGAAAAAAGATGTTCTGCCGAAAGCACTCTGGTGGGACACTGGTGACAGAGAAATTGATGCGCGCGTTCCACCCTACCACTACATCAGGGTCCATCCGTACAATGAAACACATGACATCTTGATTTCCGGTGGTGAAGATCATCCTACCGGCGATACGAGCAAAACAGACATTCCAGAAGAGAACCGATATCCTGAATTGGAATCATGGACCCGACAACATTTTCCCATTGGTGAAATTGTTTACCAGTGGTCAGGTCAGGTAATTGAACCTATGGATGGGCTCGCATTTATCGGCCGCAATCCATTCGATAACGACAACGTTTACATCGTAACCGGTGATTCAGGAAACGGAATGACACATTGTTCTTTCGCTGGACTTTTGATCACCGACCTGATCAACGGCAATGAAAACAAATGGGAAAAGCTTTATAGTCCATCCCGCTTCACGATAAAGAAGAGCGGTCCGATCTTCAGGCAAATGATGCACGAATTTGTTTCGTTCATGAAACAGATGCCGAATTTCAAAAGCGCAAAAGTCCTGTCCACCATTCCTGCAGGTCAGGGACAGATCGTAGATATCCTGGAAGAGAAATTCGGCGCATACCGCGATGAAAATAACAAACTGCACATCGTTTCTGCAGAATGTACTCACCTGAAATGCACATTGGGTTGGAACCAGGATGAGCGCAGTTGGGATTGCCCGTGTCACGGAAGTCGCTTTTCATACGAAGGAAAAGTTATGAATGGTCCTGCCAATTTCGATCTGCCGTCATATAGTCAGACGGAAGACGGCATTGAAAAAACGGAATCGCCGGAAGAACAAAATAAAACCGCATCATGATCTACACAGCCATTGCTATTTTCGGAATGACCGCGATACTCGGTTTGTATCTGCTCACACTTATTCTGCGCGATAAACAAGTACCGAAGGGAGCAGCAATTGTACATGGCTTATTCGCAGTTGCAGGATTGATCCTGCTCATTTTCTATTGCGTGAAACATGAAGTCGGACCTCTCGAAAGCATTATTATTTTTTCCATCGCGGCATTGGGTGGATTTATTCTTGCGTATAAAGATCTAACAGGAAGAAAAATTCCGAAGTGGCTGGGAATTGTACACGGAGTAACTGCACTCGTCGGATTTGCATTTTTGCTTTGGTTCGCTTTTTGCTGAACTAAGACAACAATGATGACTTCGTGTTATCATCAATTTTGAAATTCTGTTTAGTGAAGTCTTCGCTGGCTTGTCAGGTTGGCGCAACGGACACCGGAAACATGGGGATTTCCCAATCTTCCTTCCATGACCAACGAAATGGTAGACGAGTCTGTTATCCGTTAGTCAGTAAATAAAAAGATTTTCACTGAACAGAATTTTTTATACCCATTTCCGAAACAACTATTTACGACCTCAGCTGATTTGAATCAAACCCAATTCAGTACCTTGGGATTACAAAACCTTAATATGAGGAGAGTATTTACCCTTGCGGCTATCGTCTGCTTGTTTCACAGCTGTACTGATAACTCGGCTACTAAAGCCAAAGAAGATTCCATCCGCGCTGCTGATTCCGTTCATGTTGCCAATAGATTTAGCCCGTATTGGGCACCTGTTGAACTTATAATCCTCGACTGCTCAAAAGACAATCTGATTGTAGCCGAAAAGGGAACCTCTTTGCGCATTCCGGAAGGTTCATTTACAGACAGCGCGGGCATTGTAGTTTCCGGTGAAATTTACTTGTTCATTACCGAAGCTTTCACACCTACTGACTTTGCCCAGTGTAATGTGTTTACCCTGTTCGAGGGAAAACCTCTCGAGACAGGAGGAATGATTTGTATTAACGCCTCTTCAATGAATAATGAACACTTGGTAATGACACCAGGGAAATCCATTGTGGTGAAAATGCCCGCGATAAATGAAGTTAAAGATGGAATGCAACTGTTCGAAGGGCGAGAAACAGTTGACGGCGTTGTTTGGGAGCAGCCTGTAGATCTCCCCACGCAAGACAGTGCACGCAAAATGCTTCTGGATGCACTGGAAAAAACGACGAACATTACCTATACGGTCGAAGGATATCCACACCAAATGGATGTCCCCGGATATGGATATCCACAAGAAGTGAATACCGAAGTGAGCCGGATTGCATGGGAAGGAACGGGATTGAAAATTCCACGCGACACAACCTTTGTCTACAATGGATATACAGTCCACTTTTTTAAAAACGAAACCTTGACTACTTGGACGCAATACATGTACGGACAGGATGGAATGAATACCTATGCAGAAGACCTGAAAACGAATTACATTTTCTCTCTGAAGAAATTAGGTTGGGCGAACATTGACCGCCTGGCTGCAGATCCCAGAACGAAAGCGGTTGATCTGAATATTTCAGTTGAAAACGAAAATGAATTCGGGTACATCTATGTGACATTGATAACCGAAAACATGTATCTCCCGGGATACAAACGAAAAGATAAATCGTTCAGTTTTTCTCACAACGATGATGAACTTCAGCAATTACCGCTTGGTGCAAGCGCAACGATCCTTGCAACCACCTATAAAAATGGAGTACCGTATTATTCGATTTTCAAATTATTTATCAAGGATCCGCAACGGGTCACACTCCGGCTTGAACAAACAACAGACCAGGATCTGAACAATACGCTTGAGTACGAGCTTTGACAACAATCAATACTCGTTGATATCAATTCTTGTATCAGGAATACGAAGACTGTCGCTGATCAGGGAACGGATTGCAGTTTCGAAATTTTGTTCGAGATCGACACCGAATGCTTCTCTGAACGCATTACCAGTTGTCACGATGTTATCGCTTTCCGTGTAGTTGATTGTTTCCGAACTGGTAAAATACAATGGCAATGCACGCACTACGTGTCGGTTCTTCATGTCATACACAATCAGAAAACCATCGAATACAGCAGTCGTGAATGTGGTTCCCATGATTGTTTCATCATCGAAAAGTTTCAGGTCGCGATCTTCGTAATTCAACAGGATGTGCAGATAATTCATGCTATCGGCATTGGGCAGATCCTGCGCGGCATGATACAGATCGAAATGGTAACTATCCATATCTCCGAACATCAGTTTCGTGCTGTCGGTAACAGGGCATTCGGACCAGCTCAAATCATAGCACAACGACCATGGCCATGGTTCCCTTAGTGTAATGGAATCATTCCCTATGCCTTCACCTCTGTAACGAATCAGATCGTATGGAAAAAATCGGAAATTGAATGCAAAGTGTCGCGATTCACTAATCAGGTATGACTTGTATTCTTCGCTGCCATCATTGATCTTCTTCAATCCATTTTTTCCCAGCGAATCTATCTGCCTGTACATGATATCCATCTCGTGATAAAATTCTTCTACCCTCTGGATATTTTCCGCAAGATTTTCCACCGGCTCTTCCGTTTCCTCTTCATATTCCCGTTCGATTAAATCAAGCATTTGTTGCGCTCTATGCTGCTGGTACACGATCCATGCAATAAATCCACCACCAAGCAATACAACAAGTGAAATTCCGATTATGAGTCCTTTGCGCATGGTGAAATGTAGGAAAAATATTGCCTTCCCAATATATCATGCCGTGATGGTTTTCGTAACTTGTTCCTGCTGAAACCTACCCGTTAGCCTATGTCCACCCCCGATCCGAACAGAGATCTGCTGATCTCATATACCACACTTCGTAAAGTCATAGGAATACTAGGAATCGCTTTGCCTTTAGTTCTCTGGGCGGGTTCGCTTGTAGTTGGAAATTGTCAGGAGATACAACTGTCGATCAGCAATTACTATCACACGCGCGTAGGTGATGTATTTGTAGGCGCGCTGTGCGCAATTGCGTTGTTCTTTTTTGCTTACAGGGGTCCTGAACGCATTGACGGAATAATGGGCAACATTGCCGGCATACTCGGAATACTGGTTGCAGTGTTTCCTACAACGCTCAAGCGTGCCGATGGAATGGTGATCCAGTGTAACGTAGAACGCAGCGTGTCCAATCCGGAATGGGTAGGGTCGCTACACAACATATGCGCGGGATTGTTTCTATTGGTGTTAGCTTATTTCTCAATCGCGCTCTTCACAAAAAACCGACCGGGAGAAACACCTTCACCGGAAAAAATAATACGTAACCGGGTCTATAGAATCTGCGGCATTATCATGATTCTGTGCGTAATAACCTGTGCTGTTATTTTGTATGTAGATTCATTCAAAGCATTTGCAATCGAAAAGAAACTGATCTTCTGGCTGGAAACAGTTGCACTCGTTGCATTCGGAACAAGTTGGCTGGTGAAGGGTGAGACATTGTGGAGAGATCGTTAAGCGATGTAAAGATGCAATGCGCATGTAAAATCAGCTAATCGAATGTACCGCCCACCTCTCATTGGTTTTTTCCTCGGGATCATTATCGATGTCGTTCTCTGGTTTTCCGGCCCATTTTCGCACGATAGCGTATTGCTGAAATTCCTCTGTGTAATTTCTACTCCCGTTGCGCACATTGTCTCTTGGATTACCGGGTGGTCTTTTCACCAGGAGTCAGGAATCATGCTTTATGTTTTCGCCATTCCTATTACGATTCCGCTATTGGGGCTTCTGTTGGGATTTCTCTACACTGTAGTGAGCAACCTGATCAACAAAAGTCGGAGCACGGATCGCTGAACACCACTTGCGTTACTTTGTTCACTAACTTTATTAAATGAACAGATTCGCATTGTTCGGCTGCATCACACTCATCCTCGGGGGACTTGGCCATCTTTTTCTGGTTGATGTTTGCGCACTGCAGTTCGAGTTTCCATTTGTAAAATGGTTGCCGGAATCTCCGCTGGAAAATCTTTCGCGGACTACAATGGACTTTCAGATGTTCGGAGCCACCAACGCATTCCGTGCTTTCGCCGGTTTCAGCGTGTGGATGGCTTTAAGCCTGCTGTTTATCGGGGGGCAGGGATTGTTGATTTACAAATTCGTTCCAACGCGAAATTTACTTCGGTTGATTACGTGGTGCATAAATTTCATCATCAGCATTGTGTTCCTGAGCCTGGCTGCCACCTGTTTCATCTATCCTGCTACAATCGGTGGATTGATCGCCGCAGTTCTGTTCGCACTTGCAATACGCAAGGAAAAGCAACATGGGTGATTGACTTTCACCTGTTTCCCCAGCCACTTATCAATTCGTTCTTCTGTTTCATGGCTATTCCTGATACATTTGCACATGAAAAAACGCATCGTAAAATACGCGGCTGTACTGCTGATCATAGCAACTTCTGCTTTTGCAATTGCTGCCGGTAGTCGGGCAAAGGAAAATGAACCGAAAGTGAAACCGTTTCTCCCGGAAATCGTTTCGCAATTTCCTTCTGTGCGCGATGTTGCGATTTCTCCGGATGGAAGTGAAACCTACTTTACCATCCAGAGCTACAACGAAGAAATTTCCGCCATTGTATTTGTAAAACTGGAAGACGGAAGTTATTCCAAGCCGCAAGTGGCAGTATTCTCCGGGAGATTCAGCGACATGGAACCGGTTTTTTCCGCTGATGGATTGAAAATGTATTTCGTTTCGAATCGTCCGCTGAATGATTCCACCAACGAACCCAAAGATTATGACATCTGGTATGTAGAACGCCGTTCGACAGCAACAGGATGGGTTGGACCATTCAACATGGGTGCACCTGTGAACACTACCGACAATGAATTCTATCCTTCCTTCGGAAAATCGGGAAATCTTTATTTCACCTGCGATGGAAAAGGATCAAAAGGAAAAGATGATATTTTCTTTTGCGAGTTCAAAAACGGAAAATACAAGGAGCGGGTTTCCATGAGCGATTCGATCAATTCTGATGGTTATGAATTCAACGCATTCGTGGCGCCTGATGAATCCTATATGATCTACACCTGCTATAACAAGAAGGGCGATTACGGCAGCGGCGATTTGTATTTCAGTCGCAGAGAAAATGGTGTATGGGAGAAAGGCGTGAATCTCGGCGCCGACTTTAACACTCCAAAAATGGAATACTGCCCTTTTGTTGATACCAAAAATGGTGTATTGTATTTTACGAGTCGCCGAAATAATGTAAACTCCACTTTTGATTCACCCCAAACGTTGGATCAGCTTCTTTCAGAAATGAATCAATATGAAAACGGTCAAAGTCGCTTGTACCAGGTTGGTGAACGCGACTTTGTGATAAAACCATAAACAGAATGGATTTCATTGCCCTCGATTTCGAAACAGCCAACCCTAACCGCAGCAGCATCTGCTCGGTAGGAATTGCTGTTGTCCGTCGCGGAAGAATTATTGAGAGTGAACACATTTACGTGCGACCGAATCCGGATTGGTATCATGGTTATCACACAGCGATTCACGGAATCACGCGTGAGCACACACACGACAAACCATCGTTCCGGACTTTGTGGAGAGAACTCAAACCCTATTTCCACAATCAAACAATCATCGCACACAACGCGGCATTTGATCTGAGTGTGTTGCGTTACGCACTCGATGGATCAGGTTTACGCTATCCCGATCTTGAATATCATTGTTCGTATCGCATTTCAAAAGAAACTTTGGATCTTCAAAGTCACAGGCTGAACGAAGTTTCGAAGCATTTCCGCATTAAGCTTGAACATCACAATGCAGAAAGTGATGCACGTGCAAGCGCGTTGATCGCGTTACGATTGATGGAAAAATTCAAAACAGATTCGCTGGAGGAATTGTCGGCGATCCTTGGCTTTAAGATTGGAACCCTGAGAAGCGCTCCGAACTCTTATACTCCGTTCTCGAAATAACTACCAGCAGGACAACATTCACAGTTGCTGCTTAAACTCACTTTCCTCTCTTCAACTACAAAGACGCTAAGGCGCAAAGGCAGCGCAAAGACAGATTGAATCATCGGATCATTATTCCGCCATAAACGCAAATGTAATTTTCGGATGCGCCTCTCTCGTCATATTGAGATTCCATTCACTCTCGGCCATGAACACCGGGCGCTCATCTTTGTCGTATGCAATGCTCCGGTTTTTCTGCTGCATGAAATTCGCAAGCGCTGCTTTGTCTTCCGAAGAGAACCAACATGCTTTGAAATATTCCAGGTGCTGAAATGCCGCTAATGCACCATACTCGTGCAGCAAGCGGAACTGGATTACTTCGAACTGAAGCTCCCCAACCGTTCCGATGATCTTGATGTTTCCGGGTTGACGCGTGAACAATTGCGCTACACCTTCATCCGTAAGTTGACTCAATCCTTTCTCGAGCTGTTTCGTTTTCAAAGGATCTTTATTGATAATTTCTTTGAAAATCTCCGGGGAGAAACGTGGAATGCCTTCGAATGTGAGCATTTCACCCTCTGTCATCGTATCACCGATTTTGAAATTACCAGTGTCGTGAAATCCTACAACATCGCCAGGCCACGCTTCTTCAACAATGCTTTTATCGTTCGCCATAAATCCTACCGGGCTTGAAAAGCGAAGTTTCTTGTTGATGCGCGTGTGATAATAGAATTTGTTCCGCTCAAATTTTCCGGAGACGATTCTGCAGAATGCAATGCGATCGCGGTGATTCGGATCGAGATTCGCGTGAATTTTGAAAATGAATCCCGTGAAATTTTTTTCCTCAGGCTCCACTGTGCGCTGCGTAGTAACGCGTGGTTGCGGCGATGGTGCAATACGAATGAACGTATCCAGCAATTCCTTCACACCGAAATTATTGATCGCACTTCCGAAAAATACCGGTGCGAGATATGCTTCACGATACAGTTCCGGATCGAAAGGCTCGAATACGCCTTCGATGAGCTCAATATCTTCACGCAGTTTGTTTGCGGCATCTTCCCCAATGCGCTCATCCAGTTCTTTATCCTTGATGTCTGCAATGGCGTAAACATCCTCCGATATTTTTGTTTTTCCCGGAGAGAACAGCTGTAATTTCTTTTCGTAAAGATTGTAGACACCTTTGAATGTCTGTCCAACACCAATCGGCCATGAAAGCGGACGCGTACTGATGCTGAGTTCTTTCGAAACTTCATCGAGGAGATCATACGGATCACGTCCCTCACGATCCATCTTATTCACGAAAATAATTACGGGCGTATGACGCATGCGACAAACTTCCATGAGCTTGCGCGTTTGTTCTTCGACACCTTTCACGCAATCGATCACAAGAATTACGCTGTCGACCGCAGTGAGCGTCCGATACGTATCCTCCGCGAAATCTTTGTGACCGGGCGTATCAAGAATGTTGATTTTACATCCGCCATAATCAAACGCCATTACAGAAGTAGCCACGGAGATTCCACGTTGCTTCTCGATCTCCATGAAATCGGACGTCGCCGTCTTACGGATCTTGTTGCTCTTTACCGCACCCGCCGTCTGGATTGCACCACCGAACAGGAGTAGTTTTTCAGTAAGCGTAGTTTTCCCCGCATCCGGGTGAGAGATGATTCCGAATGTTCTGCGCTTTTCAATTTCTGGTGTCTTCACTAAAATATGTTTTGGTTCCCGCAGCGACGGGTTATTTGTAGTTCTGTGAATTGTAAATGAGAAAAGGTCCAATCATTGACGATTGTACCCGGAAAGCACGAACACTAGAGTGGCGTTGCGATGCTATAGATATGAATGGTAATTGACATTCGGGGGCGAAGATAGGAATTAGGCAATAGAAAATAGGCGATAGGCAATAGTAAAATAATCCGTTGGTCTCTTCACGGCAATCACTATCGCCTATTGCTTATTACCTTGTCGGCGTTCGGACAAAAAAAAGCCCCAAACTTGCGTTTGAGGCGGTGTACAAGAAAGAACGTTCTAGTTCTGGATTGTAACAATCTTGAACTCAGGTGAGGAAATTACCCCCGATTTCTCCATTGTTTCTTTCATTTTTGGATCATTGATAAAGCCAGTTGCAGCTTCCAGGCTCGGAACTTCCGATGTAACTGTAACAAGGTTCTCGTTGTCAACAGAAGTGTAAACGCCGGTCACCTTTACACCCATCGTGGCACGTGTTGATTCATGTGCGTCAAATCCGGTTTTCCAGGTTGCGTAGTTCTTCACTTCATGAGTGATAAGCAATCCTACTTTTTTAGTTGTTGGAGTTTTTGTTGTGTTGCTCATGGTAATTATGGGTTTGTGTGTTATAGTAATCCGCGCCAAGGAGGTTATGCGGAGAAGCAATTTAGACACAATCTTTACCAGGGAAATGAAAATCCGATTATATAATTATACACGGGAATAATGTCTACACATTTCACGATACATGACATATTCCCTTCGATATTCTGAATCAACGCGGCTCAATTATGCATCGGTATCATTTTTGTAACGAACCGGATTTTAGGTGGACTGATAGCTCCTGTCGTGCGCGTTTCATTCCGGTGTCGCACAAAAAAGCCCCAACTATTTGTTGAGGCTCTTATCAAAATCAACTATTTTTTAGTTGTTATGGATGCTTACGATGCTGATCTGTGGTGCTGAAATAACGCCCGCCTTTTCCATTGCTTCCTTCATCATTGGGTTATTAATGAATCCTTGTGCAGCTTCAACACTCGGAACTTCTGAAGTAACTGTAACCATATTCTCGTTATCGTGTGCAGTAAATACACCGGTAATTTTTACTCCCATAGCAGCGCGGTTCGTCTCGTCTGAATCAAAACCAGCTTTCCATTCAGCAAAATTTTTCACTTCGTGTGTTACGTGCAATCCTACTTTCTTAGACATGTTATTTGTTTTAAAGTGTTGTAAATCCCGCCCGGGGTCGGACGGGGCGGTAATGTAAGCACAAATCAATGCCGTGGTGATTACAATCCGTTTTCGGGGTAAAATGTCCACGATTTGTCCGGTGAAATTGACCTGTTGACTGCAACTGCTTACTCAGACTGAACACTGGTACGGCGGTATTGTTTTTGCCCAACTCTCCTTATGGATGCACTCCTTCACCAGGTTGCTTTGCTGTTTATCGGTGCGATTCCCATCGCATGTATTGCGTGGACTGTAACGCATGAAGAAGTCTTCCGGGAACCACGGGAATATTTCGTGGATAAAAGTAAACATGGAAAAAATATCTTCATCAGGAAATTCTTTTACCTCTTCACGTGCGAATACTGCTTCAGTCATTGGGTTACATTGGGTGCGTTATTCATTTCCGACTATCACCTCGTGTACGATGATTGGCGCGGATACCTTGTTGGAGGATTTTCTCTTGTTTGGATTGCGAATGTCTACATGACCCTATACAGCAGGGTTCGGATCGACATCAAAAAAGACAAAACTGAAATTGAGCTCGAAGAGGAGCAACTGAAAAAGAAAAATTCGCATTCGGGTTCACATTAGACTTTCGGCACACAATACGGCTGGTTCTTCATATATTTAAATAATGAATGACCAATCAACATTGAGCACTCCATCTGAAAGCTGGCAGGAAACCGCTTATACCCGCATTCGGATACAAGAAGGTATTCTGCATTGCATTTTCCAGAACTGTCCACAAATGACTCTTGAAATAGCAATGCACTGCGTGCAGCAACGCATGGCTGCGGCAGCAGGAAAAAGCTATCCCTGCCTGATCGACATGCGCGATGTCTTAACCGCAACACCCGAAGCACGTGATTACTTTGCTAATCAAGGTTCAGCAGGAGTTATTGCCGGAGCATTACTTATAGGTTCTCAGGTTACGAAGATGCTTGCCAACCTTTTCATGTTGGTCAACCGGCCTAAAGCGCCAACGAGAATGTTTACAGATGAAAATGCAGCGAGAGAATGGCTAAAGAAATTTTAGTGCTGCTTTATTCTGCTTCCTACTTTTGATCTGATGTCAGCTGAATCCAACAAGCAACTCATTTCCGTTTTCTACACCGCCTTTTCCAATGGCGATGCGGAAACCATGACAGGTTGTTATCGTGATGATGTAATCTTTCACGATCCGGCATTCGGAGAACTACATGGTGAAGATGCACGTAACATGTGGCGCATGCTTATTGAACGTAGTGCAGGACAACTGAAAATTACGTTCACTGATGTGAAAGCCGACGAAACATCAGGAAGCGCGCATTGGGTTGCAGAATACAAATTCGCACAAACCGGTCGCGATGTGGTGAACAGAATTAATGCGACGTTTGAATTTCGTGATGGGAAGATTTCTCGCCACACCGATGTGTTCAGCATGTGGAAATGGTCGCGACAGGCGCTGGGTTTCAAAGGTTGGTTGCTGGGATGGAGTCCGGTGGTGAAGAATGCGGTGAGGAGGCAGACGAAATCACTTCTGGAAAAATATATGTTGAATCAGAGATGAAAGTTGACTGGCGGAAAACAAGAAGCAATTGCAGAAGCCGAGAAGCTGCAACTTACCGACAATCATTTTTATTTTTCGCTGCTTGGAAATTTATACAGCGGAATCGACAATTCAATTGCAAAGAAACACCTCGAACAGGCACTAGCTCTTGTTAAAAATTCCTCCTCGAAGAAGACAATTATCGATGCTATTTGCAAACTATCGTAAATAGTGTAGAATACGTTCCCCACTTGCAAAACATGCGTATTTCCACAGATATATGTGCCTACCTTCTATGCACCAGAAAATTTTAATTTAAGAATGATGGGACAGGAAGTAGAGTGGAAGAGCACGCATATCAATGCATTTTGGGGTGAGATTGCGCCTTGTGAACACCTTGTGCAGGTGTACGAGAACGATAAAATATTTCTGGATACACTGGAAGGATTCGCATGTACGGGATTGCATAATGGCGACAGTGTAGTAACGATCTGCACACCCGAACATAGAAAAGCGCTCGATGAACGTTTACGTAACCAGAATTTCGATATTGATAATTTAATGAAAACAGATCACTACATCGCCCTGGATGTGGATGACACGTTGAACAGTTTCATGGTCAATGATTGGCCTGATGAAGAAAAGTTCAATAACGTAATCAGCAACATTATTGTTCGCGCACAATCGCACAACAACGCACCGCGGAAAGTTCGTGCATTTGGAGAAATGGTTGCTGTGCTTTGGGATCGCGGAATGAACGGAGCTACTGTTCATCTCGAAAATCTATGGAACGAATTGCACGGTCGTAATGATTTCTCATTATACTGTGCGTATCCGAAAAGTGGATTCACCCAATCGCCGATTGATGCGATCGACAGTATCTGCAAGACGCACACGAAGGTGATTGATGGTAACTGGAGACCGAGTACGGAGATTTACTACCGAGGGGTATAGAAACACATTTATTTTGACCACCAAGGACACTAAGACATCAAGTTAAACGCAAATTTCTTGGTGTCTTGGTGTCCTTGGTGGTAAATTTCTTCAAGTCGCAGGGGATTTGTATATTCGATACAACCAAAGCCCTTTACATGAAACACTTTTCCGCTCTTCTCATTTTTCTTGCACCAATTTTCGTCAATGCACAAAGTCTCATCCTTAACCCAGGATTCGAAGATTCTCTGCAATGTCCTTCCGGCAGCGGTGCATTCGTAAACTACGTTGCAAACTGGACAAAGCCATCGTATGGAAGTGCTGATTATTTCTACGCAGGTTGTCCGGTCGCACCAAATGATGAGCCGCCATACTCCGGAAACGCTTACGGTGGAATCATCGTGTACGATCCGGCACAGATCCGTGAATACATGACCGGACACCTTTCTACTCCGCTGGTTGCAGGAACAACGTATTACGTTTCGTTCTACGTTTGTCTCAACAGCAGCTGCATGAAAGCCATCAACGAGATCGGTGCGTATTTTACTTCAACGAATATTCAGAATGCAAACGCCTCGCCTATCATTCTCACTCCGCAGATTGAAGGAACAAGTCCGTACACTTCTATCAACGGATGGCAATTGGTTTCCGGTTCGTTCGTTGCAACGGGTGGAGAACAATACATGATCATCGGCTGCTTCCGTCCCGATTCAACAATGACGCAAACACAAGTGAACACCTCTGGTTGGGGCGATATCTATTATTACGTTGACGAAGTGTGTGTACGTCCCGACAACAACGGCTGTACACTTGGCATGGAAGACAATGCAACCAACGACGATTACGTTGCTGTTTATCCTGTACCTGCAACAGCTTCCGTGCGTATTTCATTTGCGAATCCAGTACAGGAAGTATTCACGCTTAACGTTTTTGATTCGCAGGGAAAACTTGTACAAACACAAAGCGGAATTAATTCCACGTTTGCTGATGTTGCGCGAGGAGATCTTGCAGAAGGAATTTATTTCTGGCAATTGCAGAGTGCGGATCGTGTGATGAGTGGGCGGTTTATTTTTGAATGAAACTGATCCCCATTTCCGAAAACTGTACGCATCCCGACAACATTTCATCCTCGTACATCGTGGACGAAATGTTGTCCACTTATAAATCATATTATCCCAAAATAGGATTTCACAAACCGTGGATCGGTTATTTCATTGTTGAAGACGGAAACGCTCTTGGAACATGCGGATTCACAGGCCCACCGAAAGACAACAAAGTTGAAATAGCCTATTACACCTTCAAAGAAAACGAAGGTCGCGGTATAGCAACATTCGCGTGCAAAGAGTTGGTGAAAATTGCTCTTGCACAGGATACCGGTCTGACCATTTTCGCAAAGACATCACCTGAAGAAAATGCTTCGACGCATATCCTTGTGCGAAATGGATTTGTGAAAAAAGGTGAGACGCAGGATGATGAAATCGGAAGTGCGTGGGAATGGGTGTTTGCGGCAGCCGAAGGCATATTTTCATAGCCTCATTTTCCCTAAATTGCGCTGGCAATAACCCCACATATGAAATCATTTTTCCTCCTTCTGGCAACTGCATTTTCTTTGACCGCAGCTGCAACCTCAATGTCGGTCTCCGGATTTATCAGTTCCAATCAAACATGGAATGTAGATACCATAAAAGTTACCGGCGACACTTACGTCAACTCAGGCTTTAAAGTGATAATTGCTCCGGGGACTCGCGTAGAATTTCAGGGCTTCTGGAAAATTGAAGTATACGGTTCAATGGAAGCAATCGGAAATGTAACCGACACAATCATTTTCACCTACTTCGACACGACGGGATTCAAAAATGACTTTCAGTTGGGAGCGTGGCGTGGATTGATATTCGATTACAACACCGCTGCCAATGATTCAACAATCATGGATTACTGCACCGTGGAATATTGTAAACGCGGGTCGCAATCAAACACCATTGCAACTATCCGTGTTGGAAATAATAATCGTGTACGCATTTCACATTGTGATATCCGGAACAATAATTTCTACGGTCAAACCGGTGGAATCTTTTGCATCGCCGCTTCGCCACTCCTGCTGGAAAACCACATCCATGATAACGTTGGCGCATATGGAGGTGGTATAAATGTTTGCCTGAATTCCAATCCACTGATTCGCGAAAATGTAATTGATCACAATTATGTTGAATACGCAGCCGGTGGAATTTATGTGCAGGAATCATCCCCAATGATCATGAATAACATTATCTGCAATAACACTACGAAGCAGTCCAATTGCGGACCGGCTGATGGTAGCGGAGGAATCCGTTGCACGAATCAATCGTATCCTTACATCGTAAACAACCTGATTGCAAATAACACAACCGGAATGAACGGTGGTGGTGTTCAATGTATGTACGGATCACACGCATGGCTGGAGAATAACACGATCGTCAACAACAATTGTTACTTCTATGGCGGAGGAATTTACCTATATCAGTCAACTCCGATCATCCGCAATTGCATCCTCTGGGGTAACACGCGTTTCAATTTTGTAACTCCCAATCAGGTCTGCCTATACACCGACGATTCCGATCCGTTGATTTACAATTGCGATATCCAGGATAGTGTACCCGGCTTTTTCCTCGGAGCACAAGTAACGTTTACAGGAACTTACTCCGCATGTATTGCAACTGATCCATTATTCGTTGCTCCATCTGCAGGAGCAGGTCCTTCTTACGACGGACTCAATGCCGACTGGAGATTGCAAACAATTTCACCCTGCGTAAACAGCGGAACGATCGGAGGATGCAACGTACTGCTTCCTGCAATAGATCTCTGGGACAATCCACGTTTCTCGGGATGGAACATCGACATCGGTGCGTACGAAGATCCGACAGCAAGTTCCGTAACTGAATTTTCTGTTCAGCACGAACTGAAATTGTTTCCAGTTCCTACAGGTGATCAGCTGAACATCACACTTCCGGGAAACACAGATGCTGCACAAGTTCTTGTGTTCTCTGCTGACGGAAAAGTTGTGGAACAACAGACTTTTGATGGGTCTTCCACCGTGCTCAATACATCCGCATACGATTCCGGCTTTTATACAGTTGAAGTGAGAAGCGAGCACGGAATAATCCGCTCGACTTTCATTCGGGAATGATGCTTACTTTTGGCCATGCCCATAATTAGTGAAGAGGTATTCAATCAACTTTCTGCTGCTTACATTGATGCTACGGGAAAATACCACGATGGTTTTCCAGATAGCGCGCTTGCTATCATCCGTAAAGAAAAACTATTCAAACTTTTTCTTCCGGTAAATCTCGGTGGACTTGGAATGTCGCCCCAGGAAACGCTCTCCGTTATTCAACGTTGCGCATACATCAACGGATCGTTGGGCTGGCTCGTACAAATTGGCAATGGAGGAAATTATTTCGCTGCGTATGTCGATGAGAAAACATCAGGCGAATTATTTTCTCCAGCCCATGCGGTGCTCGCCGGAAGCGGTGCTCTGACCGGAACTGCAATTCCTGTTGAAGGCGGATACAACGTTTCCGGAAGTTGGAAATATGCAAGCGGATCGGCTTACGCTTCCTTCTTTACCATCAGCGCTAAAGTAGAAGGCAGTGATCAGGGAATTTCCTGCGCGTTGATGCCCGATCAGTTAAATGTTATTGACGATTGGAAATCAATCGGGATGCGTTTCACCTCTACGAATTCATTTACCGCTGAGAATCAATTCGTACCTCACACCCACGTATTTTGGCTAACAGAACAAAAATGTCTGCAACATATTTCAATTTTTAGTTTTCCGTTTTATCCGTTCGCCCAATCTTTTTTGCTTAGCGTGCAGTATGGACTTTTCAAACGCATTCTGGATGAGACATCAGCGCTCCTGAAAACGAAAAGTGAATATTGGGAGAAATCCTTTCCGGGACGCGCCGGGAAAGTACTGGCGTTCGTTCATGTTGCTACGATGATGACTGTTCCATTTCGATCTGAAACAGAAAATTACATCACGCTAATTGAAAAGTCTTCCGGCACCGAACAAGAGAGGCTGGTTTCCGAATATGATAATTCAGCACGGGCACAGAACGAAACGCTGCTCGCAAAAACACAAGAGCTTTTTATGTTGCTAGGGATGGATGTTTTGTATGAATCACATCCCATAAACATCGCCTATCGCGACATGATTACCTGTGGGCAGCATTCGCTTCTGAATAACTACAAATAGACCCGAATTATTCATCACTTTCCTGTGGAATCAGCGTTATAACTGCATCTTATAGGAAATTACATTATGAAGTACCTCCTTTTCGCCCCAATCGCCCTGTTTTTGTGTTCGTTTGACCTTGGTGAGAAAACACCGGAGTCAATGCCCGAATATGATGTGAAGCTGATTAAGGCTGATGCCAGCCTTCCAAACGGAACCGGACAGGTTATATTCTCATTTACGAGTGACGGCAATACCACGATCCGCGACAGCATTAAACTCTCCTATAATGGCGTAACTAAAACGGTGTTCACGGGTGCAGATGGTAAAGCATCCCTCGGACTGAAAGCTGGCAAGTATAAGTTTCAGTTCTACCAGGATAGTGACCACTATGAAATTTACACCGACTCCATTAATATCAAAGCAGGTTGGCAGACCGGAATCACGGTGTACTTTCAGAATTCAAATTATCCGGTGATCGCAGAAAAACCTGTGATCTATTTTTATCCGGATGCTACACAGCAAGTAAGTGTTCAACTGAACGTAACCGGCGAACTTGGATTTACTTATCCTGTGTACAACAACGGTTGGAATTTCACAGCCGATCCTGATGGAACGATTCACATGAACGATAAAGAATACGATTATCTTTTCTGGGATGGTGAAACACATGTGAATATGCAAAGTATAGAACGCTTCGACGGTTATCTCGTGAAGCGCGACAGTCTTCCGTACTTTTTCGAAACACAATTAACTGCAATGGGTTTGAACGCTCGCGAGCAAGAAGACTTCATCACATACTGGTGTCCACGCATGCAGAAGAACGAAACAAGTTACATTCATTTCATGTTCAAAGAAGAATATGAAAGTGTTGCATCCCTCAACATCACACCAAAACCTGATAATCTTTTCCGCGTGTTCATGTTGTGGGATGACGGAAATGGAATTGATCCGAATGCAATTCAACCGCAAACAATTGAACCATTAAGCCGTGAAGGATTTACCGTTGTTGAATGGGGCGGTGGACAGTGTGACTTCTTTGATTACCAGTAAGCCCGAAATTCATTTTGCGTCCTAGGACGCTTTGCCACAGATTCGCAGATTTCGCAGATTAATTGATTAATTTTTTTAACTCAACAAAGACAATTGTAAAAATCTGTGTAATCTGCGAATCTGTGGCTAAGCTGCCTGAGGCAGCCACAACAACCAGTAAAACGCATCAACAAAAAATAAAATGAAAAAATACTTTGCAATTGCCCTTCTTGCAATTCCTGTTCTGTTTGCGTTTACCGGAGACTTTGAATCGGAACGTAAGCGCCTGCCTTCCGGTTGTTTTTTGCGTTCGAGCATTGCAACTAAAGGTGTTTCACTTCTACAAACGAAATGTCAGTTTACATTTAAAACAACCGGTGGTGCAATCGTCACCGACAGTATTAAGTACTCACACAATGGAGTGAACGGAATTCTTCGCCCTGATGCGAATGGAATTGGGACCGTGATTCTGCCTTATGGAACCACGCGATTTCAGTTTCTCTACACCACCAACTTTTATGAAGTGTATTCTGATACGATCAATCTCAAAGGCGGACATGTTGCAAAGTTCGACGTGTTGTTTGAAGATGCGACAACAGAAGTGATTTGCGACAAACCAGTGATCTATGTTTATCCTGATAAAACAATGAATGTTGCAATACGACTGAACGTCCAAGGCACATTAGGATTCACTTATCCTGCAGTGACCACGTGGTTTCCCTACAACAAAGGGGAAACAGGATGGAATTTCACAGCAGATCCTGATGGAACCATTCACATGAATGATAAAGAATACGATTACCTTTTCTGGGATGCGCGAATTCCTTTCTCGGCAGAACGTCCGATGGAAACAACAGGCTTCGTTGTTGATCGTGATAGCTTAACTACTTTCTTCGAGAAGAACTTAACTGCAATGGGACTCAACGCAAGAGAGCAACAGGATTTCATAACCTACTGGTGTCCGCTCATGCAGAAGTACGAAAAGAGCTTTGTGCACTTCAGGTTCAACGAAGATTACAATAGCATCGCTACGATCAACATCACACCGAAGCCGGATAATCTTTTCCGTGTGTTCATGACATGGGAAGATGGTTCACAATCGAAGTTTGCGAAAATCAAACCGCAAGTTATTCCTTCAGTGAAACGCGAAGGATTTACGGTGATTGAATGGGGCGGTTCGGATGTGTCGAATGCTTCGTGCCGCGTGCAATAAACCCTATATTTACTCCTGAACGAGGGTTCTATTGTATCCGCTAAACTTTCCTTCGTTCAATAGAATGCCTCTGAAATCAAACAGGAAATCGCTTTCTCTGTTGTTGCCCCTGGCAATGCTCGTTGTGGGACTCTATCTCGTTCCGCTGAATATTTTCGACTCTGACTTTTCAAAATTCCCTGGAGACTTTGGAGACGGAAGATTCAACAATTACATTCTTGAACATGGTCATCAGTTTATTAGTGGTGAAGTAGAAGAATATTGGGATGCAGAATTTATGTATCCCCACAAAAATGTAATTGCATTTTCCGACAATTTACTCGGTACCGTTCCGGTCTATTCAGTCTTCCGGTTTCTGGGTTATGATCGCGAATCAGCTTACCAATGCTGGTTCCTCGCACTCTTCGTATTAAATTTTGTCTTCTGCTACCTTGCTTTATTTAAATGGTCCGGTAATCTTGTCCTGGCATCGGTTGGTGCGTACATCTTCGCATTCTCTCTCATTTTCGTTGCACAGAGCAATCACGTACAGGTGTTTCCCAGATTTATGATACCGATGGTATTCTATTGGTGTTGGAAATATCTCACACAAAAGGAGCTCAAGTATTTTGCGTTTACTGCCATGGGGATTGTATACCAACTCTATTGCGGAATGTATCTCGGCCTGTTGCTCATTTATTGTTTGTTTTTTCTCTGGATGGCATACTTACTCGTGTATCGTGACAAATCATTTTTCAAACAATTCAAAAATATAAGACACAGTGTATACCACCTGCTGATTATACTGATTAGTGCAACATTCCTGGTTCCGCTTTTTCAACCTTACCTGGATATTTCAAGCGAGCTATATCCGTTGACATTCGAGCAGATTGAGCCATCCATTCCCACTTTGCGTTCCTATTTTTTCACTTCAACATCTTCAGGCGTGTGGAATAGTCTCTCACAACATGGAATAACAACAATAGAACACTGGTGGCATCATTTTCTTTTCCCCGGAGCAATACCATGGATGGCTATCCTGTTGATTCCCGTTGTACTGCTCTCACGGAGTACGGATAGCGAAGAGAAACGATTCGTCCGTTTCATCGGTGTTGCGTTTATTCTGAGCGTCATTTTCTGCATTCGCATCCACGGATTTAGTCTATACCAATACGTATTCGAACTTCCGGGTTACGCATCGATGCGATCAATGAACCGGATCGCAACCGCACAGATCATGTTCTTCGTTATTATCGTTGTTTTTGTGTTTCACCAATTGAGCCGGAACCATAGGATCATGAAATGGTTGGTTTACGGTCTACCGTTGTTAGTTATAGGTGATAACCTGGTTACACCCGAAGAAGTGATGAGGTATGACCTGAACGAATCGCGACAACAGATTGATAGTGTGAAACAGATTATTACTCAACAATATGAAGGAAAGCGTCCCGCAATTGCGTTTATCCAATATTCCAACTGTGAAGATCACACTGTCATGAACCTCAATGTAATGCTCGCCACACAGGAATTACACCTACCCTGCGTAAATGCATACACAGGATATCTCCCCAATCCGTACATAGACTTTGCCGTTCGGGGAAGTAAAGAATCACTCTACAAATGGTGTAAAGCAAATCAAACTGACAGTGCGTCAATCCAGATTATCCATACGGGCAGAACTGAAGAACGCAATCAACCTGTCTACTTGAAATCCGGGCAAAATGGTTACCTGGATGTTCAATCAATGATATTCCTTTTCGCAACAGGCAGTTTCGATACACCTGCAACACCATTTACACTGATTACGTATGACAATGACGAATGCGCCATTTTATCTCCCGACCGTCACTTTCTAAGTGCAGAATTAGCAGCAAACAACGATGTAACATCTACGAGAACAACGGTTGGAGATTGGGAAACATTTACGCTGATAAAACTGGATAGCAACCGCGTTGCATTCAAGGCAGCGAACAACAAATTCCTGACGGTAAATAAAGACACGCGACAAATGTTCGTGACTGCCGACAGTATTGGTGTAAATGAACAGTTTATTCTGGAGTTTCCCCGGTGAATATTAAATCAACCCTCTTGCTTTCAATTCGAGATACTTATTAATTGTATTCACTGTTAGATTCTCCGGCGCCGTAAACACTGCGTGAATACCGTACAAACCAAGTTCGCGGACAATTAATTTTTTCTCGTAAGCAAATTTCTCCGCGATGGTTTGGTAATATATTTCCTGAACAGTTTCCGGAGTGCGATCGAGGAATTTCCTCAGCTCTGTATTCTCGAAGAAAATTACAACGAGCAAATGATCCTTCGCCATTCTGCGGAAGAACGTCATCTGTCGCTGCATACCCGCAAGCGTTTCGAAGTTGGTGAAGAGAAGCAACAAGCTACGCTGCGTAATCTGTCGTTTTACCTGCGCGTACAGTTTCCCATAGTCTGATTCCTGGTAGCCGGTTTTTGATTTGTACAGCATCTCAAGAATGTGCGTCATCTGCAATCCCTTGCGATCAGCTTTGAGCGTGTTATGAATCTTGTGCGAGAACGTAATGACACCCGCCTTATCGTACTTCATGATGGCGATGTTGGAAATTACCAATGAAGCATTGATGGAATAATCCAGCAGCGTCATTTCCTCGAATGGCATTTTCATCACCCGACCCATGTCGATGAGCGAATACACCTGCTGCGACTTTTCATCCTGGAAAGTATTCACCATCAGATGCGACTTACGTGCAGTAGCTTTCCAGTTGATCGTACGCGGATCGTCACCAGCAACGTATTCCTTGATCTGATCGAATTCGGTATTCTGCCCTACTCTTCTGATCTTCTTGATACCGGCATCCACGAGACGATTGGAGATCGCCAGCAGCTCGTACTTGCGCATCTGCAAATAAGAAGGATACACCGGAACTTCTGCATCATTGTCATAAGTGAATTTCCGCTGAATCAATCCAAGCACAGTCT
>CAYUTR010000029.1:0-24196 GCA_964447465.1 uncultured Chryseobacterium sp. | reverse complement strand
GGAATTTCTCATGGACCCGAAAGTGATCGATATCAATCCGGTTGCCCGTTGGTTCTTGATCAATTTTATTATTGCACCTCTGCGCGCACCGAAATCGGCAAAGCTTTACGAATCGATCTGGACAAAAGAAGGTTCTCCCCTGCTCATTCACGGAAACGATCTCACAAAAAAAATACGTGAAGCTCTTGGTGATGATATTCCTGTTGCGTTCGGAATGCGCTACCAGAAACCATCGCTGAAAAATGCGCTGCTGGAATTGCGCGACAAAAAAGTTGATCGTATTCTGGCGATTCCCCTATACCCGCAATATTCATCGGCAGCAACCGGTTCCACTATCGACGCAATCAACAAAGCGAAGAAAGATATTCCAGGATTGCCGGAGATAAAAATCATCGAACGCTTTCATCATCTTCCGGAATATATGGATGCGGTTATTGAAACTGCTCAACAGTTTGATCATACGAAATTTGATCACGTTATCTTCAGTTTTCACGGAGTGCCTGAACGTCAGATCACGAAAACATCCATTGAACTGGGCGATGGCAAGTGCAGTTTCGGAAGTTGCTGCGAAGTGATTACCGAAAAAAATAAATTCTGCTATCGTGCGAATTGCATTCAGACGGCGAGAACAATTGCACAACGGATGAACATCCCGAAAGAAAGGTACACCATCGCTTTTCAGTCGCGACTTGGACGCACGCCCTGGCTGCAACCTTTTTCTGACCACGTAATAATTGATCTCGCCAAACAGGGAAAGAAAAAGTTGCTTGTTTTCTCACCGGCATTTGTTGCCGATTGTCTCGAAACGATACATGAAATTGCTGTTGAATACGATGAACTGTTCCGTGAACACGGTGGTGAAAAAGTTCAGCTGGTACCTTCACTTAACAGCAACAGCAAATGGGTGGAAGGATTGAAGAACATGGTTCTCAATCACGCGACTGCCTGAAAATAAATTCGCTTAGTTCTGCAGATACAGTTTGCTGCTGTATTGAATACCGGAAGCCCCGTTTACTGCAATCATGTAGATTCCTACTGCGGGAGCCAGTCCTTTCAGTTCAAACCGGTTCGATCCGGCACTTGCACTCACCTGCTGTGTGGAAATTAATTTTCCCTGTACATCAAACAGGTTAATCGTGTACTCTGATTCCATCGGTGTAAAGATGTTTACAGTCACATCAGTGCTATTACCAAAAGCGCTGACCGTTTCACCGGAATTGCCGCATTGTCCCTGGACAATCGGAGATGTAACAGTGAACTGTCCGTTGTAATCTGTTTGACGCAGACGGTAATAACTTGCGCCAGATACAGGTTCCGTATCAGTGAGATGATACATGTGCATTTGCGAAGTGGTTCCTGATCCTGCAACAGTTCCGACATCGTGATAGTTAATTCCGTCATTGCTGCGTTGCAACGTGAAATAACTGTTATTGATTTCACTCGCAGTGCTCCAGGAAATTTCTACAACGTTGCCAGCACATACAGATGAGAAACTCACAAGCTCTATAGGTAATGGTGCAGCAAGCGACGACAATACCCACGGTGTGTACACGTTGTCAATTGTCAACGCGCTGGCTGTTACTGCGCCTACTCCAACAAGCACCGCAGGTGCGCTACCAATGTTTGCGTTATTCGGTAACCACGCGGCAGTCCAATATTGCGCACCGACATTCCCGGTATTGTAAGGAACAATCATTGAGTTTTCCGCACCCAGGTATCGGAATGTAACATCAGCAGTAATGATGGCGGTAGAAGTAATTTCCCACCAGCGATCAATAACCGCTTCATCAGACCCATCCTGTAACAGCGTAGGATCATACATATGTGAAACTCCACCGGCCCAAGGCGTGTTGGCAGAAGTTGCAGTTGGACGGGTTGCAATGAAAACATTGGCAGCTGTTGCAACTGTTTTATTAAATGTGAGTGGAATCTGTGTGCCTCCTACGCTTCCAAAAGGGTAAACGAAACTACCAATTGTCGCACCCATGTTCCACTGCATAACACTGGGATTGACTGCAGCGTTAGTTTCACTTTGCACATAACCTGTGGTGTATGTAACTGCAGCGGTGGAAGGATTGGAAATGATGAGATAGTTGGAATTCAGAATCAACGGACGGGTTCCGAGCGAAAGCACTCCAGTAGTGGTAACTGTTCCACCAACTGTTGTGCTCGTGAAAAGCGTCTTCACTCCAGTACCTTGCAAAGTGAGATTGTAGAAAGTTGTGGACGCACTCCCGGTAATATTCTGGGCCGCACCATTCATGACAACTGTTCCTGCATCAGCAGTAAAACCGCTATTACCAGCGTTATTATTCCAATCACCTTCAAGTGTGATAACATCTGTTGCAGATGGAGTGATGCGTCCATTTGCCGTTGATGTATAGTCGCCATTCGTGCCGCCATCAATGTAAATCTGTGCAGCGCCATTCATTACTATGAACGCACCATTATTCTGGAGGCCTTGTGCCGACAAATAAGAATAGCCGAAAATTGCCGCAACGAGTGCAACCGTGTAGAATGTTTTCATGGGTTTGAAATCTTCTTAAGTCTAATTTACAAAATTGAAGTCATTAGTACTGCGATTTCCCCAATGAAAAAAGAAACATTTTATCAAGACCTGAATTCCGCCTGATTTGAGCGATCCAATTGGTGAACTAATAAAAAAGGGGAAGCTTTCGCTTCCCCAGAATCACAAATGTTTTCGGATCTATTCTCCGCAGAGACAGATTCTGTTGCATGTTACGACACCGTTAGGATCGGTTGTTTTCAGAAGGTAAATTCCCTGTTGAAGACCTTCTGTGTTCAGACGACCTGTTGCAAGATCACTTTCTTTTGTAGTACTGGACTGCAAAACAGTTCTGCCCTGCATGTCAACAAGCTCAGTAGAATAAGTCCCTTCTTGTTCACCAAGAATCTGAATATTCACTGCACCGGAAGAGTGCCAGGAATTGATTGTAGTTCCATTGGACTCACAACTGTTCACAGAGATAACTTTCGTTACAGTTGCTTCACCATTGAAATCAACCTGACGCACACGATAATAAGTTAAGCCATTCAGCGCCGTCGGATCAATCAGCTTGTAGTTGTGCATTTCAGTTGAAGTTCCTGCACCATCAGAACGGCCGCATTCGATGTAGTGTTCTCCGTCTTCTGACTTCTCCACAACGAAATAATCGTTCATTGTCTCACTCGCAGTTGACCAATCAATTACTGCATGACCTTCAGAACAGGTGGCAGTGAAAGAAACCAATTCAACCGGAAGCGGTGCCGCAAGTGATGCCAATACCCATGGCGAAAATGTATTCAGTCCGGCAACAGTAATTGAGCCAACACCAGCGGTAACTGCAGCTGCACTACCTACAGGAGGTTCCCATGCAGTGCCATCCCAGTGCTGTGCACCAAGAGTTCCGGTATTGTAAGGAACAATCATTGTATTTTCTGCGCCGCGATATGAGAATGTCACAGTTGCAGTTGCCGCAGCAGTTGTATTAATGTCCCACCAACGATCAACTACAGCTTCATCAGAACCGTCTTGTCCCAATGTAGGATCAAACATATGCGCTACTGCACCTACATTACTCGCAGCGGCCCATGGTGTGTTTGCTGAACCTGCAGTTCCACGGGTGGATACAAGTACATCTGCGCCGCCACCGGTTGTTTTGTTAAACGTAAACGGAATAAAATTCGCAGCGCCACTTGCAGTTCCAAACGGAATCACATGCGCCCCGGTTGCTGTGCCCATGTTCCAGCGGATCTTCGCACGGTTGTTACCACCATTCGCTTCCTCCGATTTAATATAGCCCAAAGTCGAAACACCGTCGCGGGTAATTCCTGTTGCTGCACTGTTCTCAATAGTTGTGGTGAGTCCTGCTCCACTGCCGGCAAGGTTGTATTCACCTGCTGTTAACACCAATGACGTTCTTACAAATACATTTCCGGTTCCGAGAATCGGAGTGTGTGGAAAAGCATAGGTTCCGGCACCCGTATTGTTAATGTCGAGATTCCCATAGTGATATTGCACCGCTGCTGTTGCGCTGACATCAACCACAGCACCTGCTAATGGATATTTTCCGGTTACCGCCTGGTTGGCAGTTCCGTAATATTCAACCGTGCTTGTAGCACCTAGTGAGAAATCCATCCGATAAACCACGTCGATGGCAAATGTTTGAGGTTGAAGTGTTGCAGTTGTTGTTCCATTATAAAAACCAGAAGTATGCGAAGTGCGGAGTCTTCCATTCACTGTCATCCCCGAGTAATAACCTGCAAGCGACGGGCCCACAGCAGTAATGGTCTGCGCACCCATGTTAAGAATTCCGTTTACTGTTAATGCGGTTAACGAAATGTTTGCCAACGTTACATTAGAAGCAACCTGCATCGGGTTAGCCGAGGCCGAGGCGTCAACGGTACACACTGCATCCACGAACTGCTTCACCTGCTGAATCGCGTGAGTAGTACTGGTTCGTGACCAAGCGATCGTTCCGGTGCGCGCATAGTGAAATTCTCCGAACACAGTACCCGTACCAGCACTTGCGTGGGTGATTGATCCTGCACCACCCATTGTACTCGTAGCACCGAAAAGATTCACTCTATGAATTCCGGTACTCGCTGCATTATCGTCGTAATTAATAATACCGCCTGTATGGCTGAAGTTGCCGGCAACGTTAACAGTAACTACACTAGTGGTAGGAATTGTACCACTTCTGTGCAGACCGAAAGTTCCGCCCGTTTGTGAATACGTGCTGTTGAAGTTTACAGTAGCATTACCCGTTCCTTCTTTCACTGCGCAAGATCCGCCGCTGATTGTTGCAGCACCTGCAACAGTACAGGTAAGTGTTCCGTTCTCAGAACTCAGTCGCGTATTACCTCCGCTGATTGCAAAGGTGCCGCCAACCGTCATAGTTGTGGTATGTCCGTTGCCCGCAGTCAGTACCGAGTTAAAAAAATTGTTCCCGTTTGAAGCAGCCATATTTCCGGTGATAATATCTGTTTCCACACCAGTTCCGTTATTGGAATTAAATTCTCCCAGAACACCTCCAAAGGTCAGATTGCCCCCAACCGTTAGGTTCAATCCCGTTGTCGTTGGAGTCACATTCAGCGATGCAAGGCGATTGATGGCGCACAGGTTTGATGTTGCACCATATGTCACAGTCATATTCCCCGATACGTTGAATGTTGAAGCCTGTCCACCAACGTGACAAGCATAACTACCAAGAAAAGTACCGCCGGTAAAACTGAAAGTGCCGATCGTATAGTTGGCTACTCCAGCGGTGAATGTTGAAGTGTTGTTAATACCACGGCAATCTCCCCCGCTTACCGTAAATGTTCCGGCACATGTGTAGTTCGCGTTACCATCACCTGCGTAAATTCCCCAATGTGTACCAGCGGATTGAGTATAATTTCCAGTTGTGAAATTGAATGCTCCGTTGCCAATGTAAATGCCAAATAATGATCCGCTGACAGTTGTAGTTCCGACTACGGTTACTGTAAGAGATCCGCCCACGTTATATTTCATCCGCAGAATTCCTGCAACAGTCATATTGCCCCCGATAGGAATCGTAATGTTCGCAGCGGACTGATCAAGTATCGTACTCGTACCAGCGCTTACCGTAAAATTCCCCTGTATCGTTCTGGTGTAACCCAATCCATCGTTTTGCCAGATGAAGGCCCCGGAATTCCAGGTCAGCGTCAGGTGTCCGAAATTTGAACCCACGCCTGTTATTAATCGATCAGTATCGCCACTCCAAATAGTGATGAGAATTGTAGAAGTCGGACTAAAAACCTCAGTCCCTGCAAATATGGTTGTTGACGCGAGCTGATTATTATTGTGATTGTACACACCGCCAGCGAGAATCGTAAATGTTCCCGTAATCGTTACTGTTCTGTTTGCACCACCACCAGTTGTGCCGGTTCGCAGATAGCCAGTAGAATTTATAGTTACATCCTGTGTCGTAACATTAGCAGTAACACTTACGGTGTGCGTGCCACAGACAAATGCAATATCTCCTGCTGCCGGAGTTGCTCCTGCAGCTACACCACCGCATGCTACGGTCGACCATGTTGTTGCCTGATTCCAGGCACCAGTCTGACGGGAATAATAGGTTATTGCATTCGCTGTATTTCCCAGCACGAATACAACCAGCAATGCTAGTATGAGTCGGTATGATTTCATGTTGCAGTTATTCAGGGTTAGCAGTTTCTGCAGGATTATGATCTACCGGCTCTACTGTGCCCGGATGCAACGAAGTACTTGAATCCCTGGAAGGAATAGTAGGTTCAGCAATACGATGAAGCGTTGGTGGAGGAGTATCCACAATCAACATTTCCCACGGTACAATATTGGTTTCAGGTTGCGCTTTTGCAAATGCGGTATCAGCGAAAAAAATTCCTGACACAAACAATAGCGCGGAACCGAATAAAATGTAAAATCTGTGTTTCATTATTTGGGGTATAAACGGATACTACAAAAGTACGATACAGGAGGCTATACTGTTATGAAAAAAGAGGCAAATACGATGAATTGACACGTACAAGAGATCAGCGGAACAAAACTACATATTCTCGGGGATTTTTAGACCTTCGTTGGCATGCGGAAGTGGCGTAAAGTTGATTGGACTTGTGAACAAACCGTGAACACAGTAAGACAAGTTGCATCACACTATGACGCCGCAATTCTGCTTGATCCATCAGGTGGAGAAGGATGGCATTTTTCATTGATGGCTGGAGTGGGAATTCACGCTAAAACAGAACTCTCATCCGGACAAAACCTAGACACACTTCAGTCATTTATCGAAGAGCAGAACGATTATGTTTTTGGTCATCTCGGATATGACCTGAAGGAAGTGACCGAAGGAGTTTCATCTCTGCACCGTTCAACGGATGGATTTTACGTTACCTCGTTCTTCGTTCCTGAAATTGTAGTGATCTGTGAAGCTGATTCAGTGCGGATCGGCTACTTCACTGAAGAAGCAATTAACGATTTTTTGTCGAAGTCAGAAATGATTCACTCACCGGAAAGACCAAATCCAGTTCATGAGTTTACTCTGCGTACTTCCCGGAACGATTATCTTGAAAAAGTAAATGCACTGCTTGCGCACATTCATCGCGGCGACATTTACGAAATAAATTTCTGCGTGGAGTTTTTCGCGCAGGCACTTTCCATCGATATATTATCGGCGTACAAAAATCTGAAGGAACTTACGCTCGCACCTTACGGTGGATTGTATAAGTGGAACCAATCATGGTTGCTTTGTGGAAGTCCGGAGTTGTATTTGCGAAAAACCGGAGACAATATTATTTCTCAACCGATCAAAGGCACACGCAAGCGAGGTAGCAACGAAGCCGATGATATCAATTTGCGAAACGAACTTCAATCAGATACAAAAGAACGTTCTGAGAATATTATGATTGTTGACCTTGTACGAAACGATCTTTCGAAAGTCGCACTGAAAGGCAGTGTTCGTGTTACTGATCTCTTCGGGATTACCAGTTTCAAAACGGTACACCAGATGAGCTCAACTATTGCGTGCGAAGTCGATGTAAACCTACCTGCAACAGACGCAATCGGTGCCACGTTTCCCATGGGATCGATGACCGGTGCGCCAAAGATCAGCGCAATGGAAATCGCGGAGAAGTACGAAGACCAGGCTCGTGGAATCTACTCAGGCAGCATTGGTTATTTCGCACCCAATGGCGACTTCGAATTCAACGTCGTAATCCGTAGCATCATGTGGAACGCCGAAACCGGATATCTTTCTGTCAAAGCTGGAAGTGCGATCACAGCGAACAGTATCCCGGAGAAAGAATACGAAGAATGCCTGCTCAAGGCAGAAGCTATGATCGCGGCACTCAACCCTGCAAGAGTTTAACTCCTGCCGGGTATGCAATTTTCACGATAAACCCGTTTTCAAACGTTTACTCCCGACTACAACGAAAATATCGCTGTAACTCGCGCGCGCATAACCCTGCAAGCGATTAACCCTTGCGGGGTTATCCGTAAGTTTGTATCGTGTTGTCACCAGAGTACATTCTCAACATTCTCAAAACCGAATGCGGTTACCGCGATGGTGATTCCATTCTCGTTGGTGTTTCCGGTGGAGCTGATTCAGTTGCGCTTTTGCATCTGATTCATGCTGCAGGAATTCCTTGTGCAGCAGCGCATGTGAATTATGGTTTGCGTGGAGAAGAATCGGATGGTGATGAAAAGTTTGTGAGTGAGTTGTGTGCGAGGTTGCAAATTCCGCTATATATCCGCAACACGAACGCTGAAGAACTAAAAAAGGTTCACAACAATCTGCAATCCGCGGCACGTGGTTTCCGATACACTTTCTTTGATGAAATTCTCAGAAAAGAATCGATGCGCTGGATTGCTGTCGCACATCACAGTGATGATAACCTGGAAACATTCCTGATTAATTTTCTGCGTGGTTCCGGATTGGCTGGTTTATCGGCAATGGGATTTGTAGATCAATACGATGACACTACAATCCGTCCAATGCTTGATTGCAGCCGCGAACACATAGAAACTTACCTTTCTGAAAATCATATTGAGTGGCGAACTGATTCTTCCAACCAAACTGATGACTATCTCCGGAATCGTATCCGTCATTCCATGATTCCGGCGCTTCATTCAGTGGATGAGCGCAGGTCGAAAGGTTGGAAGCATTCTGTTCTTCAACTGCAAAATGCCAAGGCACTACTCGACAGTATCATCAACTCATTGATGAAAACCGATTCATCAGACGCCGGCTTATCAGTGCAGATTTCCAAAGCAGAAGTTTTGGAGTATGAGAATGCACATCTCATTTTCAATGCGATTCTCCATTATCTCGGCTTCAGCCTGAATTTTTCGGAAGAATCATTTCTGGATTTCACGAAACTGCAGACGGGAAAGAAATTTTACGCAGGTGATATGCAGCTTGTCGTGGATCGGGATAAGTGGATTATTGCAGAAAATTATACGGTGAGAACAGAGGGATTTTCTGTTACGCCCGGTGAAGAGTTGCACGGTTGGACGTGCAAGACAATAACCGTTGATGATCCGAAGAGATACTCGGGCTTCGAAACTTTGCTGTGCACTGTGTCACCTGATTCCAAACTGCAAGTAAGAACGTGGAAAGAAGGCGACCATCTTCAACCTCTTGGTTTGAATGGTACAAAAAAAGTGAGCGATATCCTTACTGAACTGAAAATACCTTCTGACGAGAAACAATACTACCCGGTACTCACCTGCAATGACGATATCGCATGGATTCCCGGCTACCGCATCGCAGAAAAATTCAAAGTCACTCCTGAAACCAAAACTGCATTGCACATCAAATGGAACCGGTAAAATTTGAAGAGCAGCAGTACCACGGACTCAATCGTCATTCTATTGTACGACGATTGCTTCTGAGCGTGTTTTGTTTTGTCACTTATTACTGGAGCGAAAACCCGAAGCCGGTTGATGTTGGTGAAATTCACATCGGAGAATATCCAGGCGATGTACAGTACGGTACACTCTTCTTTGTGTTGGGACTTGGACTTCTCGCGTTATCGGTAATCTTACTCTTTATTCCGCACATGAAAGTGCAGGTGACTGAAGGAGAAGTTGTCTTACACGGAAAATTTCCTCCGCGACTCGTGAGTATTCCGATTTCTTCAATCGCTTCTGTCCGGAAAGTTCACATTCGTCCCTCTATTTTTAATCGCCCCGTATTTAATTTACTAACTAAAGGACGGGTAAGGTTCTACACATGGGGAAATGAAATGATCGAAATCACTTCAAAAGAGGGCAAGATTTTCCGTATCGGAACGCAGAAGTCAAATGAGCTCCACACCTTGTTGAAAACACTGCTTTCGACGAACCTTGACTCATAACCTATAAAGGACTAAGTTCGTACAACAAGACGTTGACCGCCCGGGTCACAAGAGTAAGCGGTAAGTAATGTCGGAATGCGGAGTGCGACATGAAAGTACAGATTGCCACCGGCTAATGCGCATCAGTACACCAAACACACACAAACCCATTTTCACATGAACACAGCTACACCACTTGCCACTCTCATCGACAAGGAATTTGTCCGTGATCTGAGCTTTCCTAAGGAAGATGTTTTAGGAACAGCCGAGGAAAGACGTCAACGTAGACTCATGCTCGACCGCGCCCTGATCCTTGGCAACGTCGACCACTCCAAAGTCCGAATCTATTTCACTGATAATGACGGTTTTAAGCAAGTTGAAACCACCATATGGGCCGTTACAGAGGAAAGAATCATCCTCAAGAGCGGAATGGTCATCCCAATCAGGCGAATTCACGAGGTTATCACATAACCAACCGTCTTGGTCGAATTTGACCTCAAATTCCAACTCACATTTGCTTGTTGATAACTTTTTGTGCCTATATTTGTTTTGAAGGCAGGAGGCACAATACCTGCAAGTCTTTTTAACCTAAAACATTGATAATGAGAACTTCAGGTAAAGTTCCCGCGTTATTTGTTACAGCAGTATTATTGGGTTCACTCTTCCTTATGGGAAGCTTCACTCAAACGAATGCTGTACGCATGAAATGGACCAGCTATGTAGTACACCAGCTCGATGGCAACGCTGATGTACACTTCGTTGGAACAATCCCGAATGGATGGAAGATCTATTCCAAATCAATGGTAGGAAAAGATGGTCCTTTGGCGACGACCTTCGAATTCGATCCATCTGACGCTTACGAAATGGTTGGTGACATCACCGAGTCGGGCAAGTCAACGAAGTTTTACGATTCCCAATATGGATTCGAAGTATCTTGCCTTGAAGGTCAGGTACATTACATCCAGCACATCAAGATCAAAGACCCGGCAAATGCATTCATGATCAAGGCGGTTGTCAACTATATGTTGAATCGTACCGGTGAATCGCTCTCGCCTGATGACGAAGATTTCGAGATCACTATTCAGTAGGCAGTAAGCAGTTGGACAGTAGGCAGTCCTGAGTATAGCCGAAAGGTCGTCTCTAGATTTACTGTCTTCACCGCAGTTGGTTAGAATCCATCAAGGATTCTTTCGTTAATGCTTACTAATAACATACAAAACGTGTTGAGATAACGTCTATTTTTAGGCGCTCAACACGTTTAATTTTTTAGATCAATATGCAGGTTCGCAAATGGATTCTTCCGGTACTCGCTTTTATTCTCGCGATGCCGTCTTTTATTCAGGCCCAGGGAAAGCCTAACCTTCACGTATCGTGGACATATACCTCCAAGGCGCTAAGCGATTGTGAGTACGATCTCATTTTCACTGCTACGATTGATAAAGGATGGCACCTGTATTCACAGACGCCGGTAAATGATGGTCCGCTGCCTACAGTTTTCACATTTGATCCTTCAACCGATTATGTCCTCGTTGGAACAACAAGTGAGCCGAAAGGAATAGAAAAAGCAGAACCGGTTTTCGGCGATAACGTTGTCATAAAATTCTTTGAAGACAAAGCAGTCTTCCACCAGAAGATCAAAGTACTTACTGAAAAACCGATCAAGATCACGGGCAATATCGACGGCATGGCGTGCAGCGATATGCAGTGCGTGAATTTCTTTCCTTATCCCTTGTTCGAATTCAAAGTACAAGGGAAACCTTGTGGTGGCGCCGTTGCTCCCACTGGTGTTGTACCTCCAACAGGACCAACTGGTCCAACAGGAATTATTGCGGATACACAACCTGATACCGGAAGTGGATTTTATCGTGATGGTGGCGGCTGCAATTGTGAAAATGAAATCAGGAATGCAGTTGTTGATGCGATTGCGAACTCAACGAAGAAAGGTCATCCGTATGTAGATACCGCGGGTTGCAAAACACATCTCGTTAAACCATCGGAGGCTGAACTTAACGTACACCAGGAAGACAAATCGTTCTGGTTGATTTTCCTTCTCGGTTTTCTCGGCGGACTTGCAGCGCTCGTAACACCTTGTGTTTTCCCGATGATTCCTTTAACAGTTAGTTTCTTCACCAAACGAAGTAAGGATCGTGCAACCGGTTTACGCAATGCGTTCTCGTATGCCGTTTCGATCATCATCATTTACGTTGCACTGGGCATGCTCATTACTGTGCCGCTTGGACCGGACGCCTTGAATGCCATGTCGAGCAGTGCTGTGTTCAACCTGATCTTCTTTTTCGTCTTTATCATTTTCGCGTTCTCTTTCCTCGGGGCATTTGAAATCACACTGCCAACACGATTCGTCAATAAAGTAGACGCAGCATCAGACAAAGGTGGAATGCTTGGGATTTTCTTCATGGCATTCACGCTTTCACTCGTGTCTTTCTCCTGCACCGGCCCGATCATCGGAACGTTGCTGGTGGAAGCTGCAGCAGGCGGTAGTTACCTCGGCCCGATGTTCGGAATGTTCGGGTTTGCACTCGCACTTGCTTTGCCGTTTGCACTCTTCGCAATGTTCCCGGGATGGCTGAACTCATTACCAAAATCAGGCGGCTGGCTCAACTCCGTGAAAGTGTCGCTTGGATTCGTGGAAATTGCACTGGCGTTGAAATTTCTCTCAACAGTTGATCTCGCTTATCACTGGGATTTTCTCAAGCGTGAAATCTTTCTGGCGATCTGGATCGTTACCGGAATTCTCTGGGGAATTTATCTCCTGGGAAAACTCCGGCTTTCACACGACAGTGAAGTTCAACACGTGTCTACCACAAGAGTGGTACTCGCACTGATTGTATTCTCATTCTGTGCGTACCTCGTTCCCGGAATGTGGGGTGCGCCAGTAAATCTCGTAAGTGGCTATCTTCCTCCATCGCATTACCGTGAATGGAAAGATCCATCTACTGGAGATTGTCCGCACGATCTTTCCTGCTTTCACGATCTCGATGAAGGATTGTGTTACGCCAAGAAAGTGGGTAAACCAGTGTTCATCGACTTTACCGGATACGCCTGCGTAAACTGCCGTAAGATGGAAGACTTCGTTTGGCCGCAGACAGACGTGTATAAATACCTCGGCGAAAAATATGTTGTGATTTCGCTTTACGTGGATGACAAAGCTGCATTACCTGAAACACAGCAGTTCACGGATTCGGTATACGGACGCATCAACACGGTTGGAAAAAAGTGGAGTGTGATTGAAGCGAAGTACTACAACCAGAGTTCGCAACCGCTGTATGTGCTCCTGGACAACGACGGGAAAGTTCTACAGGCACCGAAAGGATATACACCTGACGTCGCTGAATATTCTACATTCCTGGAAGATGGGTTGAAAGAGTACGAGAAGCGGAAAGCACCGGTGGTGCAGGCGGAATAATCTTAGTTGGTCATCCGCCTCAACTCGAAATTCTTCCCGAGATAAACTCTCCTCACCTGCTCGTCCGCCGCGAGTTCTTCTGCTGTTCCCGCTTTGAGAATTTTTCCTTCGAACAACAAGTAGGCGCGATCAGTAATCGTAAGCGTCTCGTGCACGTTGTGGTCAGTAATAAGGATGCCGATATTTTTCTTCTTCAGTCCGTAAACAACCTGCTGAATATCTTCTACTGCAATCGGATCGACTCCGGCGAATGGTTCATCCAACAGAATAAATTTAGGATCGTTCGCTAAAGCACGTGCAATTTCAGTTCTGCGACGTTCTCCACCGGAAAGTGAATCGCCGTTGTTCTTACGGATGTGCTGCAAACCGAATTCATCCAGCAACGTTTCCAGTTTATGCGACTGTTCCGCTTTAGTGAGTTTTGTCATTTCCAAAACCGCATTGAGATTCGCTTCAACCGTTAGCTTGCGAAACACAGATGCTTCCTGCGCCAGGTAACCTATACCGCGCTGTGCCCGCTTGTACATGGGTTCTTTCGTGATATCGATATCGTCGAGATAAACTCTGCCGGCGTTAGGCTGAATCATTCCTACAATCATGTAGAAGGAAGTGGTTTTACCGGCACCATTCGGACCAAGAAGTCCAACGATTTCTCCCTGACGCACTTCAATAGATACGCCTTGCACTACAGTGCGGCTTTTGTATCGTTTGATGATGTTGTCGGCGCCTAAGATCACGGAATAAAGGTACGAGGAATATGGGATGGGGAATGCGGTGAACTATTCTTGATTAGGAAGTATTAACCAATTTATCAGAATAGAATCTGGAGTGAAACTCTTACGCCAACCGGCTTCGCTCTCGGATTATCGAGATAAGTCAAACGCCAGAAACAATCGACGCGGAAAAAACGGAAGATATTTTCAATGCCGGCACCTACTTCCATGTACGGCCCCCTATTCAGCGAGTGTAATGTGGTTGGAAACTGCAGCGCATCTTTGTTCGATTGGTTTACACTACCGAACACACAACGGAAAGAAGCAACTTCTCGCCACTTCAGCTTGCGGATCAACGGTATTTTATTGAAGAAGAATCCATCGAAGTGATGAATGAGTGTTGCCATTGCATACTGGTCGCTCGCAAACTCGTAATAGTTCATCATGTTGAATGAAGACCAATCATACACGTAAGTTTCGTTACCCGGATGAAGAACCATAAGCGGATAAGGAAGCACTCCCCATATTTTTCCGACTTCAAGAATGTAATTCATGTAACCGATCGGATTGATGCGAATGCGGTCGTCAAGATTTACTGTTACACGATGGTAAGCGTAATCAGAATTCAGAACTCCTTTCAGTCCGGCAACGTATTGCACCTGGATCACCGGAAATTTTGTGCCCATGCTCACCCGCGAGAAAACTCCTTCTACATATTTTTCATCCCAGGCAAAACGAAAGTTTGCGCGTATTTCAGCTGTGTGAATTCCCGGTTTGTACTCGCGTTCACCGGTCTCAGGTGAAATGCGATAGTACGTTGAATCGGCAAGCGGATACATGTTGCGGTTTACCACCGATAGACGCATGTTGAAACCGGTAAACCAATCGCGCTCGTACCACACTTCGTATTGTTCAACCAGCGTCATGTTGTTCAGCGGATTGCTTCTGAAAATTGACGCGAGTACGTTGTCACTCGTGAACGCATTGTTGCTGTTGCCGAGAATCTCATAGTCGTTCTTGTAATTAATTCCGATCAGCTGTCGTGGTTTCTTCGTGATAAACGATTTGAATCCGAAGTTGTATTTGAATTGTTTATCACGCAATCCGTAGGCCACATAACCGCTTGCTTCTACCCATCGACTGAATGCATTGCTTGTTCGGCCTCCTGCACGGAAACGATATCCTTCAATCTGGTTGTACGAAACTGTTTTGTACCACGGACCATATTCCATCGGGCCAATGATTTTGTAACCCGAATAAGCAATGATCACAACATCTTCCCACGTTTTATAGATCGGTAAATTCTGAACCGAATCCACCATGTCGTAGATACCCTGCTCTTTCTTCGACAGTGTATCGTGACGTGCTGCTGCCCAGAATGCACTGTCGCGCTTTTCCGCTCCTGCTTCTACAATCAGATTTTCAGTTCGCGTGTAAAAGTCATCCTCTTTCGGTTTATTGATAATGATGTAGCGATAGGAGGTCGTCTTCCGTCCATACACGCCCATCTGTTTCTTACTCAAGGTCTGAAAGTCGGCCACTACACGTTCCTGTGTCAGCATCCATGCACCCGAAGTATTATCGTAATCCTGTATCACATAAAACGCCTTGCAATAATTGAGGTTGGCGTCATCCGTAATCGTCATCTCGAGACGTTTGATAGCGAATGCAGTATCTGCAATCCACATGTTGCCATCGAAAAGTAATTCCTGTTTTCGCTTCGGAATAAATTGAATCTGATAACACCAGTGCCCGTCAATAGAAACACTATCGATGAGATAATACTTGTAGAAGAACAAACCCTGATTGGAAATCGGACTCACGAAATGTTTTCCGAAGAGAATGATGTTATTCTCATAGATGTTTACATCCTGGTACATTTCACCGGTGAACTGCGAAATCGACGCGTCTTCAATCCCGGAAACTTTTGAACCCTTGATAATTTCTTTTTTCGTCTTTGGATCCTTCCGGTAATAGAAATCGGAAACCGTTTCCGAGAAGAACATCGGAAGCTGCGGCTTCTCCATTGGATTCGTACTGTCTATTGCGTCGAAAATAAATTTTACCGGACGCATCAGTTTTTTGTTCTGAAAATCTTCCGAGATATTATTCAGGTCGAACTCCAGTTTGTTGTAGCATTCGTATTGGTAACAATCGAGTTTCTCTTTGTTGTTCTCCGGTTTGTGTGCCCATACTTTTTTAAGAAGCGTTACTGCCGGATTTTCACCGGGATAAATCACGACTTCCTTGAGCGCCCCCGCATTAACAGACATCGGAATATTCAGCGTTTGCTTTACTCCTTTTTTTATCGGAAGAACAGTTGGTTTGTAACCGATGTATTGCGCTTTGATTGAATCAGCCTGAGCATCGGTTGTGATCGTGTAATACCCATCAATGTCGCTTACAGTTCCAACCTTGGTTCCTACGAGAATGATATTCACGAAAGGCATCGGCTCCTGCGTAAGTGTGTCGTAAATCTTACCGGAAATCGTAGTCATCTGTGCAGACCCGCTCAGACCACATAACAGGAGAAAAAACAGCAAAACGGCGCTCTTCGCTATACGGGGTAACATCACAACGAATATACGAAACCGTTCTCGGTGCTCAGTGCTCAGTGCTCAGTTTTGGGTACAGAAAATTGAAGAAACTTGTACACACAAAGTCCACAACCAAGCTGCTAATTGATGATTAGTTCGACAACCGAGCACTGAGCACAGAGCACGCTCCGCTACTGTTGTTCCAAAGCGTCCCAATATTCCGCAGCCCGTCTTGTGTGTGGAATTACAATTGTACCGCCCACAATATTCGCTACGGCGAAGGTTTCGAATATTTCGTCTTTCGTAACACCCAGTTCGTGGCATTTTCCGAGGTGATATTTTATACAATCATCACAACGTAAAACCATCGAGGCCACCAATCCAAGCAGCTCTTTGGTCTTCACGGGAAGTGCTCCTTCCTGGTAAGTATTGGTATCGAGATTGAACAAACGCTTCAGAACAAGATTGTCTTGCGAGAGCAATTTCTCGTTCATGCGGGTGCGGTAGTCGTTGAAGTCGGTTACAAGTGTCATGATGTGAAGCTAATAAAAGGAACGCGGATTTTTATGGCCGCTGTTGGGGAAAAGGGAACGCGGATTTCTTTGTCCGTTGTTTTCTATTCTTAAAACAGGATGATACAGGAAGAGATACGAGACCACGAACCTGGATTTTATGAGATAAACTCAAACGTATCTCATAAAATCTGAAAACCGAACGAACTATATCCCGACGTGATCCATAAATGAAACTAGCACCAACGAACAAAGAAATCCGCGTTCCAATTACACGGCAATCTTCTTCTCGACGCGCGCAACGACGATAATACTCGCTTCAAAGAGAATCCACAGCGGGAATGCAACAAGCGATTGCGTAAACACATCTGTCGTAGGTGTGATGATCGCTGAGGTAATCAGAATAACAATGATGGCGTGCTTGCGATACTTTCTCAGAAAAGCTGCGGTAATGATTCCAAATCGCCCGAGGAAATACATGATGATGGGTAATTCGAAAACCAGGCCCATCAGCAGCACGAGCGTTGTGACAAGCGAAATATAAGAATCAGTGCTTACATGAACATCAATCGGCGCCGCCGGATCAATTTGATAATTGCCCAGAAAGTAGACCGCCATAGGAGTAACAATCCAATACGCAAATGCCACACCTGTCAGAAACAAAACCGACGCGTAAAAAATAAATCCGCGCGCAGCTCTTACTTCCTTTTCTTGCAATGCCGGAGAGATGAATCGCCATAACTCCCACAGAAGATATGGGAATCCTGCAATGAGACCGGCAACAATTGAAACCCACATTTGCGTGGTGAACGCATCCATCAAACCAATGAACTGAAAATCGAAGTCGAATATTTTAAAGCATAGCGATTCGCCCATTCCCCATGACTGCGAACATTCACAAAGAAATCTGTATGTAAAAAAATCCGGTCTGCTGGGCCCGCGCAGGATTTCAGTGAAAACAATTTCCGGATACGCGAATGCAAATCCCGCCAACACAATAATTACGATCACAGCCCGCACAAGATGCCAACGCAGCGCATTGATATGCCCGATGAAAGACATTTGTCCCTCCGGTTGGTCACTGCGTTTTGTGAAAAGGCCCATGTGGGCGCAAAGATAGCGTTTAGGCGATAGTTAATAGACGATAGGCGATAGAGTTACATTCATTCTTACTCCTAATTTCCTATCGTCTATTCACTATCGTCTACCGCCTAAATAGCTATCTTTCGCCCTCTATGAAGCGCGTCACCCCGAAACAAATTGAGCCTACGATTACTCCGATTAATGGCACCAATCAAGGTCCACTTTCATACAGCATTTGGTTCTGGGTTACGGCGTGTCTGATCCTGAGTACACTCACGTGGGCCTATTGGAATCACTTCGATAATCAATTCGAGTTCGACGACGATCATTGCATCGTTCATAACAGTTCGCTTGACACGATGAACATCGGTGCATTCATGACCGACCCATCGACGTACAGCACGTTGCCTGCGAATCAGGCTTGGCGTCCTGGAATTACGATTCTCAATTCCATCGATACCATACGCAGCGAGAACCGCGTTGCACAACCGGAAAAATTTCACCAGAACATTTTTGTCACCTACATATTGTTGGGCGTGCTCGTATTTTTCATGATGCTCTTTCTATTGCGGAAAGCGTTCCCTGAATCAAAATTCCCGCATTGGGTTGCATTGTTTGCGGCCGGACTTTTCTGGCTACACACCGCGAACGCCGAAACGATCAACTACATCATAGCGCGTTCCGATTCACAGTCAACATTCTTCATAGTGTTGGCGATGGTTACGTTCATGTATTCTGAATTCGCGCGGAAATATTTTCTCTACATCATTCCGATGGCGCTGGGATTCCTGATCAAAGAATCTGCAATCATGTTCGCGCCAATACTCCTGGTGTTCTGCTGGCTGTTCACTCCGAAATTCACAAAGAACCTCTTGGGAATAATTCTATGTATCGGTGCAGCAGGTATTCTTCTTCTCATCTCACGTGTAATGACACCAGATACGTGGGTAGCTGGCGGGAAAAGTCCTTTCCTTTATCTCTGCACGCAGATGTTTGTCATCGTGCATTACTTCTTCACCTTCATTCTGCCTGTAAACCTCAGTGCGGATACTGACTGGACGTACGTAACCAGTGCGTTCGACACGCGTGTGATGGCCGGTGCATTATTCATTGGTGTACTAGTGTGGCTTGCATTCCGCTGGTCGCGCCGCGAAGAAACAAAAGTGGCTGCCTTTGGAATTTTCTGGTTCTTCTTTGCACTTGCACCAACGAGCAGTGTTGTTCCATTCGCAGAAGTGATGAACGATCACCGGATTTTCTTTCCGTTCATTGGATTGATCTTGATCGTTGCCAACTTCGCGTTGCTTGCTATTCAGAAAGCAGAAAGCGCGAATTACGCCGGAGTAAAATGGGTCATCACGGGTTGTGCAGCCTTGTTGTTGATTGGTCACACCGTTGGAACACGTACCCGTTGCGAAGTGTGGGACAACAACGAAACACTCTGGAAAGATGTAACGGAGAAAAGTCCGGATAACGCTCGCGGCTGGATGAACTACGGACTCGCCATCATGCCGCGGAATCTCGATAGTGCAATTGTATTGTTTCAGAAAACGCTCTCAGTCGCGCCGAATTACGTTTATGCTCACGTGAACATGGGTGTAGCACAGGATCGAAAAGGCAATCTTGTTGAAGCTGAGAAAGAATATAAGATTGCAATATTATGCGATTCTGCAAATCCGGAAGCGCTGTACTTCTATGGAGAATGGTTGATCCGTCACGAGCGCGTTGAGGAAGGGCTTACGTACCTGCGAGAAGGTCACGCATTAAGTCCGGGACATGCCAGCATTAATGGATTGCTCGCAATGTGGGAAGGGAAAACATACGTTGGCGGATTACAGGCTGCATTGCAAACAGCTGATGCAAATCCTACTCCGGAAAATCTGGTAGCGCTCAGTCTGGAATGGTACAAGGCGGGAGAATACCTGCAATGTGCGCATGCTGCTGAACGTGCTGCTGAAATCAAACCCGATTACAACTTAGCGTGGAATAATGTTTGCGCCGGCTACAACAAGCTCGGTGAATTCGACAAAGCCATTGAGGCCGGAAAGAAAGCTGTTGCCCTTGCACCGACTGATGAACTCAGCAACAACAACCTGAATGCAGCAGTTGGTGAGAAAAAACGTTTCGATGATTTAACGGCAGATGCAATTGCATCCAAAAATTCCGACAAGTGGATCACACTCAGTCTCGAATGGTACACCGCAGGAAATTTCGCAAAGAGTGTTGATGCGGCAGAAGAAGCAGTGAAGCTAAATCCAAATGATGCAACAGGATGGAACAACATCTGTGCAGCGGCGAACAAGACAGGTGATTACAATCGTGCTATTGAAGCCGGAGAAAAAGCGTTGCAGCTGAAACCTGATTGGGAATTGGCGAAGAATAATTTGGCTGCTGCGAAAGCGTTGAAGGAGAAATCCGGACAGTAATTTAGTGCCCCGGTCCGTGTCCACCACCACCACCTCCACCTTGTCCATTTCCTCCACCTTGCTGATCACCATTCCCTGCCGGTGCTCTGAATTTTTTCAGGTTCCATGTAAACGTCACCATGAAATAGCGACTCAGGACATTTGTGCGGACATCTTCGTAATACGTTTCTGAGATCGTGCGTTGCAGACTGTTATTCTGCTGGAGAATATCGAATGCGCTGATGCGTACTTCACATTGCTGCTTCTTCGCAAACTTGTAACCGATAGCGGCATTCCACAGAATGAACTGCTGATTAAAGCCGTCGCCCAGACCGTGATAGGTCGTGTAATTCACCTCCGTGTTAAACAGGAAACCATTTCCGATGACCCAGTTGAACTTTGCATTCGGAGTATGATAATAATATGCGTTGCTGGTTTCAGTCGAACGTGTGTTGCGCGTGAGTACGTAATTTGAATTCCATCCCAATGTGAAATCAAATTTCTCACTGATATTGCTCGTGAGTGCTGCGCCTGCCCCAAACGAATTTGAGAACGCAATATTCTTTTCTCCGTTGATCACACCCGGTGAAGAATTCAATCCGTACGACCAGTGTACGTTGAAATTGCTTTTCAGTTTGTTCACCGGAGTACTCCACGCACCAAATGTATTAACGGAATAATATCCGTCGAGGTTCACCGGCTTCGTGTATTGTCCGCCGCGACCAAGCGTTACACCATTTGCGATTGTGGTGTCCTCGTCTGCAATGAGCAATGAACTGCCGATGTAATTAGTAATCATACTTCCTGAAACAAACAGGAAAACACTGCTTGAGGTTTGAATATTCGTGTGGGTGTAACGCGAGAATAAGGTGTGCGAATAACTCTGTTTCAGGTACGGGTTTCCGGAAGACAACAACAGTGGATTTGTATTGTCGATCACACCTTGCAGCTGCGTCACCGAAGGAACAGAAGTGTTCGTACGATAAGTTACACGAATAGAAGTGCTTTTCTTCTTCTTGATCTGCATGGTTACCGAAGGAAGTAGGTTCATGAATGTTTTGTGCGTTTCGAGACTATCCGGGAAATAATTCTTGCCGTCAAGCTCCGTTCTGATTCCATCGAGACCCAGATTCCACGAAATGCCATTGTTCCTGATACGGTACGAAACGCCCACTTTGTTCGACATTACGTGGTTGTCGTAATCGCTCGTAACCGTTGAATCAACCTTGATGTAATCGGATGCAAGTGAGTCGTACTCCAGCGTGCGTTTGTTCGAAGTATTCAGCGACCAGGAAGGATTATATGTGAATGAAATTGTTCCTTGTTTGCCCGCTTTCTCGCTCCACGTAATCACTGGAGAAATCATCCAGCTCAAACCGGTCATCGTTGAATTCTGATTCAGACCAACAACCGAATCTGTAAGACCATACCACGTATTCGCAGAACGCAATTGTCCGCTTCCGATCTTGTCGGTGTAACTTCCGTTCAGTTCAAGAGACAGTGTTCTTCCAGGCTTCGAAAAACGGTGACGCCAATTCGCAGACCCACTCAGCGACCATGAAGTATTCAGTGAAGTATTATTGCTGGCAGTGGAATTCGTAAGCGAATCGTTCTCCGTATTGGAAGCGATCAATGCGCTGGTGTAATCTGTGTATTGGTAATTGAATTTCGGGGCGAACACAAAACTGTTGAGTGAATCAGGTTTGTATTCCAGGCGCAGGTTCGCACGGTGACCGATGTTGTACGATCCCGTTGAACTGTTCTGGTAATATTTATTTCCCAATGCAGGCGCATAATACGTGCGATTAGTAATCGAAGTATTTGCATTGTCTGTTGTATTGAAGAAATAACTTCCAGTCAGTTGCGTTTTGGTTCCCCACTTGTTGGTGTAGTTCAACCCGAAGGAATTCACACCGGTAATTCCGTTCTGTTTTCCGACAAGAAAACCATTGTTACTGCTGCCACCGCCCTTGCTATACGTTCTTCCTCCACCACTGCTTCCGATTCCGTTCAGATCACTCGACGAAAAATTCACCTGGTTGATGTTGTTGAAATTTCCGAGAATGGTAAATTTCTGCTCCCGACGAAAATCGTTGATCACAAATCCAGTCTGGTAGTGATTGTCTGTTCCATAACCAGCATAAACTTTTCCGAACGTAGCATTCGAATACTGATTCTTCGTGATGATATTCATCGCCTTTTTCGTGTTGCCATCATCCACGCCCGAGAAAATGGCCTGATCGCTCTTCTGATCGAAGATTTGTATTTTCTCTACCATGTCGGCAGGCATATTCTTCAATACCGATGAAGCATCCTCTCCGAAATATTCTTTTCCGTCGACCAATACTTTCTGAACGGTTTCTCCTTGTGCTTTCACCTCTCCATTGATCACCTGGATGCCCGGCATTTTTGCCACGAGATCTTCAGCCGTTGCATCCGGATTCGTTTTGAATGCAGCAGCGTTCATCTCAATCGTGTCGTTCTTCGCAACAATACGGATCATGTTCGTTCCAATGATAACCGTATTCAGCATATGTGAATCGGGATATACCGGAATCACACCAAAGTCGATGGAAGTATCGCGCACTTCAACATTCTGTACAATGGGAAGAAAACTTGAAAAACGGATCGTCATTTTGTATCGTCCGTTCGGGACATTTTTAAACTCGAAATTTCCTGCCGTGTCTGCCACTTCTCCTTTAAGTGTAGAATCAGGAAAATGACGGAGAACAATAACTGCTCCATACAGAGCCGTAGTGTCTTTGGCATTTACCAGTTGTCCTTTGATTGAATGCTGGGCAAATAGAGAAGACGCGGGAGCCGTTCCAAGAACCAGAACGCATATGAAAAGAATACACTTAATACAATGCTTCACTCCGCTTATTTGTATGTACAAAGATACGCAGTGAGAAGGGTAAGGTTTGACAAAAAATGTAAATCGCGATGAAATACGAGAAAACTCACATGAACGTAGTACAGTTCGCGGTGCTCGGTGCTCAGTGCTCTGTTGTACCAAGTTCTGAGTCCGGAGTTGTTGGTTTTTACCCGAACAGTTTTATAACTTAGCACTGAACACAAACCAAGTACTTAGTACTGAGAACAACCGAGCACAGAGCACGGAGTACTGAGCACATTAAAACCACACAACATGAATTTACAGGAAGCATCTCCGCTCGTAGAAGCAAGCATCAGAAGATTAAATTGTGATCCGGTACTCTGCAGAGGGCAAAAACCCGGTCAATGGTCCTATACACTGAGAGACGCGGCAGTCTGGATCGACGTATTTAGTTCGGAAACTAACCAGGGGAAATGGTACATACAGGTGATGAGTACACTGTGTGAAGTACCAAACCGCAAGAGCGCGGAATTTTTCCAGGACATACTGGAGATTAATTACCAGCTATACGGATCATGGTTCTGCAAAAAAGACAATTGGTTATACATCATGTGCCTGCGCGAAACAGTAGGACTTGATCAGACTGAAGTTGATGCAACGCTTGATCGTGTAGCCTTCTACAAATCTGATTACCACGCGAAGCTTCAGTTTAAATACCAGGGAAGCTGGGATCCGAAAGCGCCGGAAGTTATCACGGGCGGACGTGGGTAGTATTCGTTGCTTACCAGCTGAGAGGATTATTTGACAACCGTGGGCTTTAGCCCGCGGTTAAAATGCCTTTGCCCCCCTGTT
>CAYUTR010000028.1:0-24385 GCA_964447465.1 uncultured Chryseobacterium sp. | reverse complement strand
AGAGTAGATTGAGTTGGCGATCCAAACGCATTCTCATTCGCATCCAAATACACCTCCGCCTTCCCCTTAAATTCATCGCGTGCGGATGAATATGGCGTCAGTTTTTTTATGTTCTCCCGGAGGAGCAAATCAATATTGAACATTATTCACTTGTTATGATGTAAACATTGTAATTTTCCGACATCACCGCAGCTCCGTCGAATTTCGCGCGAAACTTTGCCTCTGGTGATCGGATATAAAAATACGTTGTGTCCGATGGTCCGAGCAGCACCATCGAATCCAATTTTTCTCCCCGCAGGTAAGATTTACATTGAGTTATCATGTCCTCCTCCATCAACGTGAAACCACCATGACTCCAATCGCCAAAACTTCCGTTTTTGTTATACTGCCCGTAAAATACAGTCTTGCCGAGATAGGCGCTCACCGGTGGACCCATATACATCGGATATGCCGCAACCTTCAAGTCCGGATATTCCGCTTCGATGAAACCAGCAACATTTTTCGCCTGCGAAAATGGTTGTGTATACTCTTTGTATGCTGTTGTGATATACGCTCCAAACTGAAGTGCAAGTATTCCACCAAGAATTGATTTCGAGAACTTCGGAAAGTTTGCACCGCCCGACATCCACAGACAGACAAAAAATAACACAGCTACAAATCCTGCGTGTCGCAAAGAAACTGGTGATGGTGAAATCAACAATCCAACCGACAACAATATTGTTCCGGAAATGTATAGCCAGAATATGGGCCTGTTCTTAAGAAATACCAAAGCTGGGATAAACCAGAACAGCAGTCCGATGATTCCTTTCGTCATGTCTGAACCTTGAAGAAAAATGTTCGTGTTCCACCAATAATCTCCGCTGAGTTCCGGAAAATGAAACAACGAAGTAAACGGTAACAACAAGGTTGAACCAATCCTGTTCAGAGAAAATAACCCACCGTGGAACCCATAAATGAAATGATCCGATGGAACACGAAGCAGAAAATAGGCCGCCAAAATTCCGAAGAGCGAAAATACTCCTACGTACTTAAGTTTCCATCCGGTTTCCGACGCTATACTTCTCAATTGCCAGAGAAAATAAATAAGCAATACAAAAGCAACTCCACCCGCATACACATGAAAACAGGTTGCAACTCCCAACGCAATTGTAATCCGAAATATATTCTTTCTGAAATCTGTCGACCAAACGCATGCAAGGACAATAAAGAAAACCGCGGGCGCATAGTTCCTGGCGATGATTGCATATTCGTATCCCAAAAAGTAAGTAAACGGCAACAAAACTTTCACCCACAATGGAAATGGCGCATAGCGCGCGATCAGAAAAACTGTTCCCGCTGCAAAAGCGAGATGAACGTATTGCATCGCAGCAGGTGAATCAGTAAAACATGCGATAACAAACAACAGAATATTCCAGAACGGAGGGTGGCCCTCATACCGCATGTTCCGGAACATTTTCAGAATTGAATCGCTGTCCCGCGCAAGGAGCCAGTGGTGAGCTTCATCCAACCATATCTCATGCTTACTCATCACAAACAAAGCAACAGCCAACCACACCCCAGTAATTCCGAGTGCTGCTGATGTTGATGTTTGTCGTTTTTCCATTGAACTATTTTCGAATGTGACCTCGTCGCTTTCTATTGTCAGACTGAGCGTAGTCGAAGGCTGACTGCTCGTGCGTGAGCTTGTAGTCCTTCCGCCTGCGCCATGGTTTCTACCGTACCTGCAATTTGCGAAAGTCCTTCACGTGTTAGCTGCTGAAAGGTGATCTTTTTTACAAAAGAATCAACCGAAACTCCGCTCCAGCCTTTTGCATTGCCACTGGTAGGCAGCGTGTGATTTGTTCCGGTTGCATAATCTCCGGCACTTTCAGGCGACCATTGCCCAATGAACACACTACCAGCGTTCACAACTCGATTGCTAAGAAGTTCCGCACGATCACAAGCAAGTATCAAGTGTTCCGGCGCATACGCATTCAACAGTTCCATTGCATCGCTTGGCGATTTCACAAGAATCGCGAGACTATTCTCCAAAGCTGCTTGTGCGATATCCGTGCGCAGCAAACTCTTCAACTGCTCCTCGATTTCTAGTTTCACAGTTTCAATCACACTTTTACTCGTGCTCACTAATACAACCTGACTGTCCTTCCCGTGTTCAGCTTGTGAAAGCAAATCAGCCGCGACAAATTTCGGATTCACCGTTTCATCAGCGAAAACTGCCAACTCCGAAGGACCCGCCGGCATATCAATCGGAAATCCATCTTTCGCAATCAGTTGCTTTGCCATTGTGACCCAGGAATTTCCCGGACCGAATATTTTATAAACTGCCGGAATTGTTTTCGTTCCGTAACGCATTGCCGCAATCGCTTGTGCTCCGCCAACCTTGTAAATTTCAGTCACACCACATTCGCTTGCCGCATACAAAATCGCCGGATTGATTTTGCCGTCTTTCCCCGGAGGCGTACACAACACAATTCGTTTGCATCCGGCTATCGTCGCAGGAATGGCGAGCATCAACACGGTTGAAAACAACGGAGCTGTTCCTCCCGGAATGTACAGCCCTACTGTTTCAATCGCCACCGATTTTCTCCAGCAACGAATGCCGGGCATCGTTTCGATTGAGTCTTCAGGACATAATACGAACTTGTGAAACTTGCGGATATTATCTGAAGCAATTCGTATTGCACGTTTCAGCTCGGGCGTTACCTGTTCTCTCGCTTCAGCAATTTCCGAAGGAGAAACACGAAAATCTTCAAGAAGAACTCCATCAATTTTTTGGGTCAACTCCACGATTGCTTCATCACCGCGTTGACTTATCGCGTGTAGTATCTCCATCGCCGATTCTTCGGTGGCGGAAGATTCAGTTTTCGGGCGAACAAATAATTCAGCCCAGGTTTCTTTTGCAGGATATTCAATGTATCTCATATCACCATCTTTTCAATCGGTACAACCAAAATTCCTTGTGCTCCCGCATCACGCAAGCTCTCGATAATTTCCCAGAACTGATCTTCTTCAATTACCGAGTGAACAGAACTCCAGCCTTTTTCAGCCAGTGGAACAATTGTCGGACTCTTCATCCCCGGAATCAAAGCACAGATGCTCTCCAATTTTTCATTCGGCGCATTCAACAAAACGTATTTATTGTGTTTCGCTTTGCGCACGGCACGCATGCGAAACAACAAACGGTCAATCACCGAAAGTGTTTCCGGGTCTTTATTATTTCCACTTATCAGAACAGCCTGCGACTGCATCACTGTTTCCACTTCCTTCAACCCATTGGAGAAAAGTGTGCTGCCTGAACTTACGATATCACAAATAGAATCAGCCAGGCCAATTCCCGGTGCAATCTCCACCGAACCGCTGATTGGCGTGATCTCTGCATTGACCGCTTTCTCCGCGAGGAACTTCTGCAGTACATTACTGTAAGTTGTGGCAATTCGCGTACCTGCAAGCGAAGCAACTCCGAGATAATTCTTCTCCTTCGGAATCGCAATACTCAATCTGCACTTGCCGAACCCAAGCTTCTCGATCGTGGTCACTGCTGCTGTTGATTCAACAAGAACATTCTCTCCAACAATTCCAATATCCGCAACGCCTTGCTCCACGTACTTCGGAATATCATCATCGCGTAGAAACAAAACCTCCATCGGAAAATTAATCGCCGCCGACTTCAACTTGTTCATCCCATTCTCGAATTCAATGCCGCACTCTTTCAGCATGCGAATTGATTCTTCGTTCAATCTTCCAGACTTCTGGATTGCAATTCTGATTTTTTTCATGGTACTCTGGTGTTGTTCGTGGTAATTGTCATACTGAGCGTAGTCGAAGGATGACGTGTAGAAAATGCGAAGGGCCTGCAACATTTGCAAGCCCTCGAGTATAGATATAGACATATCCCTTCAATGCTTGCGGTGAGGCAGCATATGATGATGGAAATACGTCTTGTTCATGTTCATGCCGCAAATGTATAAAAGTTTTGCTTCGCCAAACATTTTTTATGACTTCTGTCATGTGTCATCAGATTGTCTGAGCTTATATTTACGCATCAAAAACCGCTGATTATGAGAAAATATTACGCAATCCTGTTCCTTGCCGTACTCGCACTTTCCTTCAAAGGCGAAGACAAACCGGCCTACCAGCTATTTACTGCTGACGGAAAGAAAACCACTTACGCAAAACTACTGGCAGAAGCACAGGCGGCAGACATCGTCCTCTTCGGTGAGTTGCACGACAATCCGATTGCACACTGGCTCGAACTGGAAATCACGAAAGACCTTTACAAAACGTGGGGCGCAACAACCGTGATGGGCGCTGAAATGTTTGAAGCCGATAACCAGGCTGGACTAAACATGTATCTCGAAGGAAAAATTGCAGATACATCCTTGCGCAAAGTTGTTCGTCTCTGGCCGAATTACGAAACTGATTATCGTCCACTCGTTGATTTCGCGAAAGACAATAAAATTCCATTCATCGCTACAAACACTCCGCGTAAATATGCAAGCAAGGTGTACGGTGGTGGATTCGAAGCGCTGGAGCCACTTCCTGATTCTGTAAAACGTTGGTTTGCTCCGCTTCCGATACCTTACGATAGCAACGAGCGTGCTTACAAGGAAATCTTTGCAAACAGCGGCGGACACAACGGACAGAATCTTCCGAAGTCACAGGCATTGAAAGATGCAACAATGGGTCACTTCATTTCTCAGAACTGGGCAGTTGGAAAACACTTCATTCATTTTCACGGCACGTATCACAGCGACAATCATTCTGCAATCACATGGTATGTGAATCGATATGCAGGAAATTGGCTGATCAAATCAACGCAACATCGTCCGAGAATTCTGGTGATATCAACTGTTCTGCAAAGCCAAATTGGAACATTAAATGCAGAAGAGAAAAGCAAAGGAGATTTTATTCTTTGTATTCCGGAGTCGATGACGAGGACGTACTAATCCAGTACACGAATCGATAGTCCTGTTTTTGGGCTGTATTGGTCCACTTTTTTCTGGCATTTAATGCGCATTTTGGCCGATTCATTTGCAAAATCCGCAAAAGTCTGACCGGTTATTCCAATTTGTCATATTCATTATTGTCTATCGCCATCGAATTGGCAATGACTGCGTTATGCCGTTTTCCAAACGTTGAGATGTAATCTATGTTTGCTGCCGCACCAAACACCCTCACACACCATGAAAATATTTATTTTTCTCACCATGCTACTGTTCGTTTCAACAGGAATCAAGGCACAAGATGTTATCACATTAAAAAACGGAACCGATATCAAAGCTGTAATTACGGAAGTTTCTGATGATGAAATCCGTTACAAACGATTCGATAATCAGGATGGTCCCGTGTTCGTAATTAAAAAATCAGAAGTGTTCATGATCACCTATCAGAACGGAACACGTGAAGTGATCAATGCCGGGAATCAACCGGTAAATACCTCCAGGAATCGTGCAACAAATAAAGACGATGGAAGAATCCGTTACGGCGGACCGCGCGTAGGTGTAACTTATCTGACCGAAGGAACTTCTTTGCAATACATTGCCCAGACGACTACAGGCGATCCCGGAACTTATGTTACTCCACTCATCACACAATTCGGTTGGCAATTTGAAACGCGATTTTTCACCTTGGAAAATGGAGCATCAGGATTGGTGGAGTGTGTTCCGCTCATTGGTGGAATGGAACGCGGAATGTTTCTTCCGAGCATTACCGGTATGATAGGATTTCGTACAGCGAAAGGACACGAGTTCGGTCTTGGACCAACACTTTCCCGCAGCGGGTTCGGAATGGTGATGGCTGCAGGATCCTCGTTCACTGTTGGAAATGTTTGCTTTCCTGTTAACATCGCATACACGCCCTCAATAACTCGCATGGAGAGCGGGTATATATACAATCCACAGACTAATTCATCCCAATACTACCATCAGCTGATGGAAACGGGACACCGCATCAGTCTGTTTGTCGGTTTTAATGTTCGTAAGAAAAACTAAACCGTTCAGTCATGAAATATCTGTTGATCAGAATTCTGCTGACTGTTCTTCCGCTTTCGACATGCGCACAACAGCAACCTGCGGATTCACTGTTGGTGGAACAAAGCATCATTTACTATTCTCCCCGTCCTGATACAGCTGCGAAGTCCGTAGAGGTTTACAGTGATACAATTATCACAGTTGAAGGTGAAGTAATTCACTGCCGTATTACCGAAGTGAGTCCTGACCTCACCTACTTCAAACTAGACTCATTACGCGATGCAATATGCGTTCTCACCACCGAAAGCATTTTTGTGTTACGCTATTCCAACGGCACGTTTGATCTTGGCGCTGATCTGCTTCTTCCTGATTATTACGAAATGGGAAGATCTGACGGAAAGAAGTATTACAAAACACGAGATGCAGTTGTTGGAAGTGTTATTTCAGGAGCGCTGTATTGGGTGATGGGAGCCGGCGTTATCACGGGTGCTGCAATTATTGCCAGCAAACCTCATGATATCCGAAATCCCGAAAACCCGAACGACAAATTGCTGGAAAACAATCAGGATTATTATAATGGATATATGAAAGGTGCGCGCAAAAAGAAAATCCGTCACACTTCAATCGGATTTGTAAGCGGGGTCGGCGGATTTACACTTGTAATTTTTATACTGATTGCTGCGGCCTGGGGGTGGTAATTACATGCCGAAACTATCTAGCTCAGACTGCACTTTCTCCCACTCCTGCATCTTCACATCGAGCTCCTTCTTGAGAGTTTCGTATTGCTGAAATTTCGCTTTGTCGTTCACCATTTCCTGGTAACGGGTTGAATCAGAAAGTATCGCATCGAAATCAGCGATCTTCTTTTCCAGCTCAGTGATTTTCTTCTCACAATTCGTGAGTTGTGTTTTCAGAGTGCGTTGCTGCTGTTCCTTTTCTTTCTTCTCTGCTTCAGATGCAGATACAGGAGCTTGTTGCTTCGGAGTATTTACAACCGGAGTTCCTTTTTCAATTGCGCGGAAATCTTCTGCTTTCTTCGCAATGAGGAATTCCTGCACATCACCGATGTACGGTTTCACATTTCCGTCTTTGAACTCGAACGTTTTGTTCGTAAGGCCAGCGAGAAAATCGCGATCGTGAGAAACAATAATCATCGTGCCGTCGAAATTCAAAAGCGCCTGCTTCAGTACATCCTTCGAACGTAAGTCAAGGTGGTTCGTAGGCTCATCGAGAATCAACAGGTTATGCGGCTTCAAGAGAAGACGACACAACGCGAGTCGTGTACGTTCTCCACCTGAAAGTACTTTCACTTTCTTGTCAATGGAATCTCCGGAGAAAAGAAATGATCCGAGAATTCCGCGAACCTGTTTACGCACATCGCCCACAGCCTGCTCATCAATCGTTTCGAAAACAGTTTTATTTCCGTCAAGATTGTCGGCATCATCCTGCGCGAAGTAACCTACTTCAACACTGAATCCCGGTTTCGCTATTCCTGAAGTAGTTTTCTCTCCCATGATCATACGCACCATGGTCGACTTTCCTTCTCCGTTCTTTCCTACAAACGCAACTTTGTCTTCGCGCTCAATGTGAAAGCTGATATTTTTCAGAACAGATTTTCCATCATATTCCTTGTAGCACTGATCTGCTTCAACAACCACTTTTCCTGAACGTGGTGCTGGTGGAAAACGAAAGCGCAACGCTGAATTATCTTCATCATCCACTTCGATGATGTCCATGCGATCGAGTTTCTTGATCAACGATTGTGCAAACGAAGCCTTACTTGCCTTCGCACGGAACTGGTCAATCAGCTTTTCTGTTTTCTCGATCTCACGTTGCTGGTTTTTAGCTGCAGCTATCTGTGTATCCCGGCGTTCTTTACGTAGCTCGAGATATTTCGAATAATTTGCTTTGTAATCGTGCAGTTTCCCAAGCGAAATTTCGCAGGTACGCGTCGTAATGTTATCAAGGAATTGTCTGTCGTGTGATACTAATACAACACAACCTTCATACGTCTTCAGAAAATCTTCGAGCCAGATGATGGACTCAATGTCAAGGTGATTCGTAGGCTCATCGAGGAGCAACACATCCGGACGGCGCAATACCAGTTTCGCTAATTCAACACGCATTCTCCAACCACCGCTGAATTCATCCATCAAACGATGAAGATCGCCGTGTTTGAAACCAAGTCCTCTTAGCGTTTGCTCAATCTGTCCTTCGAGAGAAGTTCCACCGAGCATATTGATACGCTCACTAGCTTCAGTAAGCCTCGTGATGAGTTGCATGTACGAATCAGTTTCATAATCCGTACGCGTTTCGAGTTCTTTTGTGATGTCAACAACACGCTTCTCCATCTCACGCAATTCTGCAAACGCAGACGCTGCTTCATCATACACGGTCTTACCCATGTTGTGCTGCATGTCCTGCGCGAGGTAACCAATGGTACAGCCATTCGGCATTCCGATGTCGCACGTATCAGCCTTCTGCAAGCCAGCGATGATCTTGAGCAGAGTAGATTTCCCCGCTCCGTTCTTTCCCGCAAGACCAATACGGTCTCTGGCATTTATCATAAATGATATGCCGTCGTACAGCGTAAATCCGCCAAACGTTACTGTCAAATTGCTTACTGAAATCACGGGTGCAAAAGTACTAAAAACAGTAGGCAGTCTAGCAGTCTGGCAGTAGGCAGTCAACAGAATTATCGTCTAACAGCTCTCGATTTTCGACGACTGCCCAAATGTTTAACGGAATACTCACACTTCCAACCGACTGCCTACTGCCAAACTGCCCAACTGCCTACTGAATTAGTATCTTTAGATGCTAATTCAATGCTGAAAAAACCCAATATCTGGTTACTCGTGGCAGGCATAATCGCCTTCCTGGTGGTTGCGTATTTTATCCGTGGGATTCTGCTCTACATGATCATTGCTGCAATTCTGACGATGATTCTTCGTCCGCTCGACAAGAGAATGGAACGTATGCGGATCCGGAAGAAAAAAGTCAACCGTTCTGTTCGTGCGTTGTTGCTGCTGATGTTGGTTTACACACTAATGTTTTCGTTCGTGCGAATTTTCATTCCGCTCATTTCAAATGAAATTAATATCATCTCTAATGTCGACCAGCAACAGGTTATGCTCGCGTTTCATGAGCCGATTGCGCAGATCGAAAGTGTTTTTGCATATTTCCAACAAAGCAGACCAGAGCAGATTACACTGGAACAGTACATCCAGGAATCCTTGGGCGCGGTTTTCGGAGCTCCGGAAATATCTGCACTTGCGAACGGCTTCGTTTCTATAATCGGATCACTTTTCATCGCTTTCTTTTCCATATCATTTTTCACGTTCTTCTTCATCAGGGATGGTGACGTAATCATGCACATGCTGTTGCTGCTGGTTCCCCAGAGAAAAGTAAAGGGAGTCCGCAATATCATTCGCGATACGCAAACAATGCTCACAAAATACTTCACGGGGGTTTTAATCGACGTCCTGTTTGTGTCAGCTTTCGTTAGTATCGGCTTAGCTGTGTTGGGAGTACAAAACGCTCTGATCATTGGCATTTTTGCCGGCGTCATGAATATCATTCCATACGTCGGACCGTTGATCGGCGGAGGATTCGCAATTATCATCGGCGTTTCAACAAACCTGACTCTGGATTTTTATGGAGGCATGATGCCCCTGGTGTTAAGTATTACGCTCGTGTTCGTTGCGATGAACCTGGTTGATGCCTTTCTCATTCAGCCACTTATTTTCAGTAAACGCGTGAAAGCTCATCCGCTCGAGATATTTACCGTAATTCTTATTGCAGGTTCATTGGCCGGGATCGGTGGAATGATTGTAGCCGTTCCGGCTTATACCGTACTGCGCATTATTCTCCGTGAATACCTCACCGGCTCTCGTTTCGTTCAAAAGCTCACCGATGAACTCGATGAAGCTACTCCAGATGCCGATTCAACAACACAATTATGATTCAGTCTACCACACTTGATTTTCTTCGCAAGCTGAAGAAGAACAACAATCGTGACTGGTTCGAAAAGAACCGCGACAAATACGAAGCGGCGAAAAACGATATTGAGAAAAACACCGCTGAACTGTTAAAGAGCCTTCGCTCATTCGACAAGCGTATTCCCGGCGATCTCGAAGCGAAGAAATGTATGTTCCGCATTTACCGCGATGTGCGCTTCTCGAAAGACAAGCGTCCGTACAAGAACAACATCGGCGCGCATGTTCAACCCGGAGGAAAAAAAGCACACGGCTGCGGCTACTACATGCACATTGAAGCGGGTGGAGCATTTCTCGCTGGAGGAATCTGGCAACCGGAAGCCCCGGAGCTCGCGAAAATCCGCCAGGAAATCGATTACAACTGGAAAGATTTCAAGAAGATTATCTCGGATAAAAATTTCAAAAAATATTTCGGCGATTTAGATACCGATGATAAACTCGCCCGCGAACCAAAAGGTTATGCGAAAGATCACGCAGGCATCGAATACCTGAAACTGAAAAGCTTTACTGTACATGTCCAGCTTTCCGATAAGGAAATCATGTCGAAGAATTTTCAGAAGACCGCGAAAGAAATTTTCAAGGCAATGCTGCCGTTGAATCTTTTCTTACAACGAGCATTGGATTAAGCGGAAGGCTGAATTTGTCACTTCGAGCGCAGTCGAGAAGTCAACAAATTCAGCCGTTCGTTATCGAGTTCTCGACTTCGCTCGAACTGACTTCGAACCAGCACGGAGATTGGAGAAAGTCACTAATGGTGAAGGGAAATTTAACACCCGTCGCTCCTTCCTCCCTACTCCGTCCTGATTGATTAGCTGATTTCTAATTTCTTCCGCCGTGGCGGATAGCTGATGCGATCATCATCTGCTTCCATCCGCAGCTAATACCAAACACAATCTGCATATCGGCATATCAGCATATCGGCACATCATATCTTCGTCTCGAGCGAACCAAGATTTTGAGTTGACAAGATGTACATGCGGACTACGATCTTCAGTGGCTAATAGTGCCACAAATCATGCTCCGTATTCATAATATCTTCCTTGATACTCTCTGACTCGAGCAACGCATCCAATCCGCTGGTGTAGGCCTGCACCGGACGATCATACACGTTCGATTCTTTGTGGATATAACTTCCGAAGTACCGTTTCTGAAACATATCATCGTACGTTAACCGTTGCGCGTTGTTTTGTCCGAGAAAAACTTCGTGCCTGACCAACAGTGGTCGTAGCTGTGGAAAATAAATCCAGAACAACGGCAAGAAACCGATTACTTCTCCGGTGGAAGGATCTGTTTTTTCTTTGAGCGGACAAAGTCCTATGATGCGCACGTCCATCACCGAGCGTTGTTTATCAAAGAACCAATCTTCTTTCACCCAATACGCTTTGATGTCGGTGCTGTTAATAGCGTTGCTGATTGTATCCAGTATCCATGTCCCCGGATTGTTCGGATCTTCCACCTGAATCACTTCGGTTGGTTCCAGCAACAATGACGCCTGCTCTGCATTCATCGGCACTTTGAATTCATCATCCATTACAGGATTGTCGAAGGCTGTAATGCAGCCATTGAGAATTCCACCCTTGATGATGTCAAACAAGCTTGCCAATCCGTTGTGCGGAGCTTCAGGATAATAATACGGGTGATTCATTTTCTCGCGCAGATCAATTGTGCGCCAGATCCGCTTCGACCACATCACATCTGCTTCACGCAGGTACGGATATGGAATCGGATTGCGAAAGAATGTTCCTCGTGCAGCCGGTCCCGGTCCGGGATTCAGATTGTTCGAAGTATCTCTCGGCACGCACGGATTGTATTGAGCACACACACGAGTGAATGCAAACAAGGCGCCGAAGAAAAACAGAAGGCGAAAGAAGATTCTTACTTCGCGAAGTGCGAAATTGAAAAAGCTCTGGTGAGCGGGACGCTGACGTTGGTTCTGCACAGATGAGTACATAAGTTCCTCCTTTGATAGTTGATACTGTTGACCGACCGCGTAGAATAATTCATGTTGCCTGCTTGTGGAACTTACTATACTAAACGCCGGTCGTGTGAGTTTAGTGTGAGTGCCCATAAAAAAGCGGGACCACGAATGATCCCGCTCCGCAAAAACACGACTTTACCCTAGAAATGCCACACGTCGTGTTCCATGAGCTGCACATCTTTCTGAATGCGTTCTGATTCGAGGAGTGCATCGAGTCCCGTGGTGTAATTCACAATGCTGCGATCATACACGTTTGATTCCTTGTGCACATAACTTGCAAACCTGCGTTGCTCAAACAGATCGTCAGCTGAAGTGCGGGCTGCATCGTTTTTCACGTTATATATTTCTGAATGGGCGAACAACCGGCGGCACTCGGGGAAGTAAACCCAGAAGAGTGGTATGTAGCCGATCACTTCATTAGTGAGTGGATCTAACTTTTCCTTCAACGGACATAGCCCAACAATGCGGACATCCATCACTGAACGTTGACGATCGAAAAACCAATCTTCTTTCATCCAGTATTGTTTAACACTATACGATTCGAGTGGAGTTGGCACCTGTACATTGGTGAACGTTCCTGGTGCATTTGGATTTTCAACTTCGCGCCACTCAAACGAGTTAAACATAGAATCAAGTGCAGCCTTGCTCATCACCACTTTGAACTCGTCGTCCATTACGGGATTGTCAAAAGCGTGAATTTCCCCGTCGAGTAAACCCTGACGGATGATATCGAACAGACTTTTGCGCTCGTTGGTAGCTTGCTCCGGGAAATAAAGCGGGTGATTGAACTTCTCACGAAGATCGAGTGTGCGCCAAACGCGCTTAGACCACATGATATCAGTTTCGCGCTCGTGCACGTATTGTACTGGCCGTCTGTTGCGCGTATTCTCCTTTACGTAGAAAGTCTCCGGGAATGGCTGTGCGTGCAGTGTAGCGGGCGCTATGCCTTCTATACAGAGCTGCAGCAGCAGCACGAGGCAAAGGTTTCGGAATGTTTTGATGGCGTTGGTAATCATGGCGGTTCTCCTTTCTTAATTTGCTTGTTTGAAAGCATAAGATGGGGTGCCTTGAAAAGTCACTTGGTCAATAAAAATTTCTTGCGCGAACCGGTGTAGGGATGGGGGACGGGGAATGAGGGATGAGGGATGAGGGATGAGGGTGTTTAGAATATAAAATCCCTATCATAACAGATTCGGGTTCTCCATTATATGGTCATCGAGTACGTCGTGCCGCATTCCCCATTCCGCATTCCCCCTACCCACTCGCTTCTTCTTAACAAGATGAAATAAAAAATCCCCGGTAATTAGCCGGGGATCCTTTTTTATGCTTTAGCACCAACTAGAAGTGCCACAAATCATGCTCCATAACGAAGATGTCGTTCTTGATACGCTCCGCTTCCAGCAACGCGTCGAGACCCGTCATGTAAGCAGGAATAGGACGATCGTACACGTTCGTCTCTTTGTGCGCGTAACTCTGGAACATACGCTTCCAGAAGATATCGTCGAGTGAACGACGCTCAGCATCTGTTTTAAGGTTATACACCTCAGCAGTTGCGAACACCGGACGGCACTGCGGGAAATACACCCAGAAGAGCGGCAGGTAACCAACAACCTCACCGGTCAAAGGATCTGCTTTTTCTTTCATTGGGCAAAGTCCGAGAATGCGTACGTCCATCACCGAACGTTGCTTATCAAAGAACCAGTCCTCTTTCATCCAATAGGCTTTCACCTGATTGGTTGTAAGTTCCGTTCTGATCGGAGCCAGAATGTAAGTCCCTGGATTATTCGGGTCTTCCGTCTGGTTCGTTGAATCAATCTGAACGAACAGGGCTTCGATTGTCGCTTTTGACATCTTCACTTTAAACTCGTCATCCATTGCAGGATTGTCGAATGCAGTGATTGTTCCAGCCATAAGCGCATCCTTCAGCACGTCGAACAAGCTACGACGGTCTTGAATTCTTGCTTCCGGGTAATACAACGGATGGTTGAATTTTTCCCTGAGATCAATGGTACGCCATACACGCTTCGACCACATAACGTCTGCTTCACGCAGGTACGTATACGGAATCGGGCGACGCGTACGTGTATTCTCCTTCAGGTAAACCTGATCCGGAAAATTCGGATCGAGTACCTGCGCATCGGACGAGCCGAAAGACAGGATCACAATGACCGCTACCAGTAAGAATCTGAACCTTTTCATGTTTTGTTTCCTCCCTTGTTAGTTGGTGGTTTTTATTTCACCTTAATGTTTACGCCAGGAATTTTACGCAAAGTTCCATCTGGACCTTTAACAGTAACCTGCTCGAAGAAGACTTTGTTTCCAGGCTTAGCTCCAGCGGTCAGGGTTTTCATTTCCGGTGTCATAGCAGCGCCATTCGCTTTTTTCTCAACGAATACACCGTTTACGTTCATCGACAATACAAATGACACCACCTGGAACGACAGATCGAAATCGAAGTTCTCCATGCGTGCAAACACACCGCTTACTGCGTTGAGTTCACCTTTAGTCATCTGTCCATCACCTTTGATAGCTCCTACAAACGCTACCGGATCCGGTACACGCTTGATCCGGAATTCAAAAGATCCCATTGATTTCTGTACACCATTCAGTTTAGCACCTACGTTGATAGTTGCTTTTGTTCCTGATGATACAGTAACAATGTACGAGCCAGGTTTTCCACTAGGTCGCATATTTCCGCCGCTGATAGATGGCTGCAGATCGCCTGCAGATACACCCGCTGCTGAAATACTGATAGGATTGTCAACTCCGATGTAAAACACGTTCATCTTCTCGAGGAATACCGCTGCAGACGGCGCCGCAACGATGTACTCTGATTTGAACGGGTAGTTTTCCCAGCTGTTGTCCGGCTTTTTAACACGAATCAATCCGCTCCACTGCTGAAGACCTACTGCAGATGCAGCAACTTCATAAGTAGCCATACCCCGTGAAACCTTCACACTTGTGGAGTCAACGTCTCCGATCGGCTTCATCGTAACTGAGTCGTAATTGCACAACCACACCGAAGGATTCGAAGTAGTACTGAATGCAGCAACGAAAAGGTTTGCTGTATACGTTTCTCCCTGGAGAACATAGCTCGTTGGAGCTACAACCTTCGCTGCGAGTGTGTCGAACTTAAAGTCATTCTTGGAAACTGATCCGAGCAACTCGTTTACCACATCACCTTCAGCGTTCTTAACGTCAACAATCAAACGTTCAAGGTTCGCAAGCATCGCTACAACTGGCAAGTGGTAGAAGTTACCCCACACCCAGCTTACGTTCTTCTCTTCCGATTTGTTGTACAGTTCATCAGTGTTCAGAGTCTTGAGGTTGTTCTCAAGATTTGCCTGTTGTTGCGGATTCAACTGTGCAACCAAAAACGCTTTATAGTCGTCCATCCTTTTCTCAAGCACCGCTGCTGGAGCTTCTGGTTTTAAGTTAGCCGGATCATCCCCAATCATAAAGTTCGTAGGGATGTCGTAATTATCTGGCTGTTCCAGAAAGATTGAATGAAGGGTATCACCTTGCGCGATCATCGCAGCGTCCGGAGTTTCCGAATACTGGAGACGTGCACGTAATTCTGCCTTCAGCTGACCGATATAATCAGAAAGATCCTGCGACTGTTTCTTTATATCTGCCGCCTTGTCGTAGAAAGGCTTTGCTTTCTTCTCGTCGTTGAGCATCGCCAATTCAAACTGCGTATAAAGAATTCCGTTCTTACTATCAATACCGTTTGCGGTACTGATAAGACCGGATTCGATCACCATGAATGAATTGATAATCTCTTTCGAAATATTTAGGGCCAGAAGTGCGGTGAGTACTAAGTACATCATACCGATCATCTTCTGCCTTGGCGTCTGTTTTCCACCTGACATTTAGAGTATCCTCCTTTAGTTTTAGTTAGGTATAATCCGAATGTTTAGCGACGAACGTTCATCGCGGTAAGCATGTTGCCATACACCGTGTTGAGCTGTTCGAGGTTAGAAGCAAGATTACCAATTTCTTTACGGTAGCGGCCCGTGTCGTCCATAGACTCATTGAGGTTGCCCAGAATCGTTTGGATTCCTTCGTAAAGAGTATTTGTAGCCTTGAGGTGTTCGTTAGATCCCTGAAGCTGCAACTCGTAAGCTGCGTTAAGAGCAGAAAGGTTTTTAGAAACTTTTCCGAGCTGTTCGCTGTAGTTGTTTGCTTCGTCGTTAGCAACTGAGAAAGATTCAAGCGTACGTGAAGCACGTGTATATGCGTTCGCCAACTGGTCTACTGACGTACTTACACTTTCTTCTGCAGACTTGTATGCTTCCGCAAGTTTGTCAACGTTACCTGTTGCTTTGTTCAGGTTCGCTGTGAAATCCTGAGAAGCAACGCTTGCATCAGTAAGCTCACCGATTTTGGAAACGCTATCCGATAGATTGCGCATCCCCTGTCCAAGGCTTTCAAGAAGATCAGGGCCGATCTTAGCTTCTTCAAGCATCTTGTCGAGCTGGTTCGTCAGTGGATCACCACCGGCTTCAAGCTCTTTGCCCTTATTCTCTTCGTTCATTCCGGCAAGTTCCGGGTAAACCAAAGTCCAGTCATACTCTTCATGGATCGGCTCGAAAGCCGAGAACATAAAGATAACCGCCTCTGTTCCGAGACCTACAATCAGCATAAGACCTGCTCCAGGCCAGTGCTGAATTTTGAAAAGTGCGCCGACGATTACGACTGCTGCACCGAAGCCATATAGCTTCGCCATGAAGCCCTTCCACTTCTTACTTGCAAAAAAACTGTTACCGCTCATTGTTTGTGCTTGTTTGGTTGGTTAAGGAAACAGAAAAAAAATTATTGTTGATTTGGGATTACGGGTCTATAGATCATCATCCTTCGATCGACCTAAGAAGGTCATCACGCAGCGGAATCCGACATAACACTTAGCAGTATCCTGGTACTCGTAAGTACGTGATGAATTCTGAAGATAGAATCCAACGTCCTTCCATGAACCACCACGGATAACCTTACGGCAAAGCACAGGGATCTGCTCGTCGGCTACTGTAGTTTCATACTGATAGTCAGGGTTGAGGTCATGCATGAAATCATATGCAGACTCATCAAACGCGTTGTTCGTCCACTCAGCAGCATTGCCAGCCATACAGTAGAAGCCCCAATCGTTCGGGTTGTAAGAGAAAATCTTTACAGTGTGGAAACCACCGTCGTCGATATACGAACCGCGCATTGGTTTGAAGTTTCCTAAGAAACAACCACGTGCGTTACGGATATATGGACCGCCCCAAGGGAACGGCGACAACTGCAGACCGCCACGCGCTGCGTATTCCCATTCTGATTCTGTAGGAAGACGGAAATCCTGAACAGTAGCTTCGTCATTCGAACGAAGGAAGTTATTCAGAAGAAGCGTTCTCCAAACTGTGAATGCACGAGCTTGTTTCCATGTAACACCAACCACCGGATAATCATCATATGCCGGGTGCCAGAAATACATGTTAGTCATTGGCTCATTGAATGAGTACGTAAAATCATGAATCCAAGCCAGTGTATCAGGATATACGTTGATAACATCCTTAATGATGAAAACGCTACGGTTTGTTCCGTTTACCTGACGGTTACGTTTCGTTACATCGTAAGTACCCTGCTCGCGAGTCGGGAATTGACGGCCATCCGCATCAGGCTTCTCAGTTTTTGGCTTGTAGCGGTTCGACTTCGAAGCAGCCAGTTTCATATCAATACGGTAGTACTCATAGATGAGTTTACGTGCATCGATGTCTTTACGGCTGTAAAAACGCTCTTCGATTGGAATGTACAAGTCATTCATTGCTGCTTTGTAGTCAGGATCTGTTTCGTCCCAACGGATCTTCTCTGCCCAGTTGAGTGGACGATAAGGATCCTGAGGATAATCGTCATCAGTCCAGACCGGACCATTGTCCTCGTAACCGATCCACTCTTCTTCCGGGATCAGATACTCTTCTTCAAATTCACTTGACAGCAAACGGCGAGCGATCGAATCGCGTACATAATACACGAACTGACGATACTCGTTGTTCGAGATCTCAGTCTGGTCCATGTAAAATGCCTGTACCGATACAGTCTTTGACTTGGTTGTGTGGGCATACGGAATATCCTCGTCTGATGGTCCCATGTTGTAACTGCCCATAGGACAATACAGCATTCCGAACGGATCAAACGGATACCATGCCGGGCGGTTTTGCACACCAATCAACTGCCCATTCTCCGTAGTGCACGAAGTGAACAGTACCATGGCGAGAACGCCTGCGAACAACAGTTTTTTCATTTTTGCCTCCTTTGGTTTCCCTTAGTAGTTGTAGTAGTTGTTTCCTTGCCAGGTAGATTAAGAACGGAACAATCTTTCCCGAAATTGTCCTTTGTTACAAAAATCACTGCAATTTCTCACAGTGATCCAAATAACATTGTCTTTAATCTTAACTGGGCTTCTTTTGGTTTAAGCGTATTACTGATTAAATCCTAGTCAAAAATTCGTACGTCGCCATGACGTTCTGTTTTCACGACAAACTTGATCGGAACGCAGTAGTTCAGGAACAACTCGAATGAACCATTGTTGTAGTCACCGAGGTTAGACGTTGTATAGTCATATGCAAAGCCAACTTTCAGACCACCATTCTCGCCAGTAACAGCGTGTGGAATCTGGAAGCCCACCATTGGACAAATAGCATCTGCGAAACGGTAGTTAGCACCGAACCAGAAACGCTGATTGAACATTGCAAGACAAGTGATGTCGAAAGATGTAACAGTAGCATCAGACTTCACGAGGAACGATGGGCGAATTTCCCATGTGTTACCCTGCATAAGTGTAATACCACCAGTTACCCAGTAGTGACGTGCCATCTGGTAAACCAAGCTGTGGCTTACTGGAGGCGATCCGATCGGAGTAGATCCGTCGTCGAAAGTATTTGCTGCCAGGTGAGTCGACGAAAGACCGAACCACATGTTCTGGCGCTGGTACCAAAGTCCAAAGCCAACGTCGAACGTTGTTTTCTTCAATTGTGGTGGAACTGATGGATCAGTCTGCCAGTTAGTAGTTGCAACCCACGACTGTGAACCTGTAGGTCCAAGCGTCTTAGATGCAGCTCCAACTTCAATTCCGATACCAAGTGTACCACCACCAATATTATTCAGATGGAAAGAATAAGCAAGGCGGTAAGCCATTGTCTGCTCGAATCCAAGTTTATCATACATGATATTGAGACCAACACCACCACGAATCTGCGGAGTGAACATGTCTACCGACATCACACCACTTTGTGGTGAGCCATCGAAACCAGACCACTGCTGGCGAGCGATTAATGTTCCGCACAAAGCCTGACGCATTCCTGCATAAGCAGGGTTCATGAACATCTTGTTGTGCATGTACTGCGAAAACTGGGGATCCTGCTGAGCAAAAGCCGCAGTTGTACCCAGCGCAAATGCAATAATCGTAAGGGTTCTTTTCATAGTTATAGATGTTAACCCAATCGTCTTCCTCAAAACGGTCGGTTCACTAGGTCGCTAAGATATGTAAACATTTTCTATTACAAAATCTTTTTTAACCCCACTCTGTTCACAACCTCGGACCTGGCTTCGCCGAAATCTGACCAGAATGGGGTCTTTTAATCTGTTTCCTAGTTCTATAACCACCAACCGGACAAAAGATACCCCAAGTTGGCACGAAAAGTCAAAGTACTGATATTCAATTCATTAATCTGACGGCAAAACCAATGATCTTATCGAAAAATCTGCGAAATCTCAGTTTAAACGTAGGTCGAGTCGGATTGTCCTAGTTGAAAATCCGGACGTCTCGACCTCCACCCATTCTCTTTTCCCACGGGATGCAATAGTTCACGAATAATTCAAACGTCCCATTGTTGTACTGATTCAATTTCGATGTAGTGTAGTCGTATGCGAATCCAACACGCAACATCTGCACAGTATTTTTTCCGCCACCCGCACCCAAGCGACCATCATATGATTCACGACCGTTACCACCTCTTCCGTCATTACCCAATACCCAATTGAATCCTACCATTGGACAGATTGCATCTTTGTGTCGATACGAAACACCGAACCAAATTCTGTCGTTGTATGTTGCTGTGCAATTCACGTCAACAGATGTAATCACCGCATCACTTTTCACAAGGAACGATGGTGAAATTGTCCACTCACGCATTGGAATGTTGTATCCACCAGTGATGAAATAGTGCTGTGCAATCTGGTACGCCATCGGATGATCAATTCCTGCAACATTTACAGTGCTGCCATTGAATTGTCCACCTTCAATGTGTGTAGTTGACAATCCGAACCACATATCATCTCGTTCGAACCAAAGTCCTGCACCGAAATCAATTTTCTGTGATTTCATTTGTGGTGGCACTGTAGGATCGGATGTCCAGTTAGTAGTTGCGATCCAGGATTGTGAACCTGTTGGTCCTACATTTTTGGTTGCAACACCACCTTCAATTCCAATTCCGAGAATTCCACCGAGAACATTTTCAACGTGAAATGAGTAGTTGCCGCGGAACGCCATATTTCTTTCGAAGCCGAGTTGATCGTACATCATATTCAATCCAATTCCGCCATGAAGATCTTCGAGATAAACATCGCCTGAGAAAATTCCTGATTTTGGTGCGCCGTCGAAACCTGCCCATTGATTACGCATTAAGCCAGTGAAACAAATCGCGTGTTTCATTCCTGCATATCCAGGATTCATGAAAAGTTTGTTGTGCATGTACTGCGTGAAATGCGGATCCTGTTGTGCATGTAATCCAACAGTTGTAATTCCGAAAAGGCATAGGAATGCCAGGTGAGTGAAAATGTGTTTCATCGCGGATAGAGTTTAGTAAGAAACCGCGTTTGCCTGTGCGGTTTGTTGATATAACGCAGGCCTTTGGATTAGTTACAGCAGGATTCTGAAATTCTCAGATTCGGGGATTCTGAAATTAGCAATGCTTTAGCTGCATGCCGGATTTTCGTGCATGTCAGGTTACGAACCTGACATTACTTCACGAAAGCTTCTGGAAAGTCTGCCACCACTTGTCGGGCATTTCTTCTGCACATGCGAGTTGGTAATCGTCGTAGGTGCATGGAACAAGCGCGTGACGTTCGAAACGGATTTTCTGCGATGTTGGATATGGAACTTCCATCCACCAGCGATCGCTGCGATTGCTTTTGAAGAAAATGATTTCGTGTTTGTGGTCTTTGAGGAAAACACGGAAGCGCGTGTAGTTCGAAGTATCACTGAACGGAAAATCTTTTTTGCGGTTGTAAAATCCGTCGATGAAACACCAGAGCATTTGTGCAGCGAGGTGAACTGTTGTTCCGGAATGATCGGCGTGCGGATTCACTTCGTACAAACCAAATGATGTGCATTTGTCGCTGATACCAGCGTAACGTGCGAGCTGACACGCTTCATCTCCGGAAAATCCGTTGGGTGATGCGCTTCCGCAACCGGGTGCATCCGCGCGACGGATTGCGGAAACATCGAAGCTCACCATGTCGGCGTTGCGGATAATTGGTTCGACGTCGGCGATTTTATCGCGGCAAACTCCGAGGCGGTGAATATCGAAATTCAATTTGCCCATGAGCTCGATTGCAGTTTGCTCAACGAAATAAGTCTGGTACCCGAGTGCAGAATAATTGAAAAGGAAATTCGGTTGATGAAGAATTATTTTGTTGAGCCACGCGTTGGTATTGTATTCATCGGAACCAACACCGAGATCGAATCGCGGATCGATACAAACCAGGTTTACTGTTTGTTCGTTTGCTTCGTAACCGAGATACTGCGCGTACGTGAGATGATGTCCGCCTCCAATGAGAATAGGGATGATGTTTTTTCTGAGCAATCCGCCGAGGACAGTTTTGATTGCGAAGTCAGTGTCTTGCGGTGTTGCTCCTGCAGAAATATTTCCGAGATCAGCAATTTTCAATGACCAGTCGCCCTGGAAAAGATGGTAGAGATATTTCCTGATTTCATTGGGCGCATCGGAACAACCTTTGTTGAACGGGCTCAGCCGATCTTCATTGATTCCGATGATCGCGAAATTGCAGTCCTCGTATTCCGGCCATCCGCGATCTGTTCTGTTTGCGATTACCAGTCCGCCGAATTGTGTGCTGGCGAATGATCTTCCACCAGAAATTTCGGAGAAGTCGATTGGTCGGAAAAAGTCAGAGAAATCGAGGTTGACGTGTGGCATGCCTCAATATTACCATTGAAGGAATAGTCGTTCAAGGCATAGAGTAAAAAGTTGTGAAGAGTCGCGTGTGAGTTTCGTGGGAGGACCATCAAGGTTGATCGATCCATGCGAACAGACCTTGAAGGTTGTTCGAGGCTCAGCAAGATTTTGGCTCAAACCTTCAAGGTCGTATGAAACTCAGATTGAGTTTCTAATGAAGACCTTCAAGGTCAATTGCAGCTAATCAAGATCGTGACACACAGACCTTGAAGGTCTTAATCACGCTAACGTTTCTTCTTCGCGGCTTTTTTGGCACCCGCTTTCTTCACCACTTTAGTCACTCGAAGGTTCGGCGCTTTAGATTTCGAAGGAAATGCTCTTTTCGCAGCGGCCTTCTTAACAACCGCCGATTTAGGCGCAGCCTTTTTCGCAACACCTTTCTTCGCTCCTTTTTTATTGAAAGCACCGGGCTGCTGATCCTCAATCATTTTTTTCACTTGCTCAAGCGTGAATTCAGCAGCATCTTCCGGTGTGTATTTCTCGCCTTTCGGTGTGCGACCAATCTTCAACATGTTTTTACCGAATCGGATAAAAGGTCCCCAACGTCCATTTTCCAAAGCGATCTTTTCTTCCGGCCACTGTTGGATGTAACGGTTAGCTTCTTTCTCGAGTTTCTTGTCAATCAGTTCTGCAATATTCTCCTGCGACAGATTATCAAAATCGTACGCACGCGGAACATTGATGAACACCCCATTGTATTTCAGGAAAGGACCAAAACGACCTTTGCCTTTTGTAACCGGTAATCCTTTATGCTGAGCGAAAGGCGCGTCTGCTAATTCTTTTTCCTGCACCAGCTGAATCGCACGCTCTGGAGTAATCTTCAACGGATCTTCTCCTCGCGGAATAGAAATATATTGTTCACCCCATTTCACATAAGGCCCAAACCGTCCGATTCCGATGATCATTTCTTTCTCCTGATAATTTCCTACGGTACGCGGAAGCTTGAATAATTCCATTGCATCTTCGAACGTAATTGATTCGAGACGCATGTCCTTGCGGAGACTTGCGAATTTTTTCTCAGTGTCTTCGCTATCCCCAATCTGAACGAGTGGACCGAATCGTCCGATACGTACGAAAACACGCTTGCCGCTCACCGGATCAATTCCAAGTTCACGTTCACCGCTTGCACGTTCTGAAGTTTCTTCTGTCTTCTCTACATCCTTGTGGAATGGACGATAGAACGACTCGAGCATTTTCTTCCAGTTCACTTTTCCTTCTGCGATTTCATCGAACTCCTCCTCCACTGATGCAGTGAAATGGTAGTCCATGATTTTCGGAAAATGCTGCTGAAGGAAATCCGTCACCACCATTCCGATATCACTCGGAAATAATTTATTTTTTTCTGCGCCAGTATTTTCGGTGCGTACCTGTTCGTTGATTTTCCCAGCGGAAAGAGTCAGTACATCGTAATTTCTTGGTTTGCCTTCACGCTCTTCTTTCACTACGTAACCGCGATCCTGCACAGTAGAAATTGTTGGTGCGTAAGTGGAAGGACGACCGATGCCGAGCTCTTCTAATTTCTTCACCAGCCCAGCTTCCGTGTAACGTGCAGGGTGATGTGAGAAGCGTTGCATCGCAGTAATCGAAACTGCATTCAATGCCTGTCCTGTTTTCAATGCAGGTAACATCACATCTTTCTTCTCTTTGCCATCTTCAACATCTTCCTCCTCCTCTTCATCCTGCGACTCTATATACACAGCGAGAAAACCATCAAACTTGATTACTTCTCCTTGTGCAACGAATGTTTCTGATGCTCCGGAAATCACAATCACCGCAGTAGTTTTCTCCAATTCTGCTTCTGCCATCTGCGAAGCAACAGTACGTTTCCAGATGAGATCGTACAAGCGTTGTTCATCGCGCTCACCATCAACAGAATTGTTTTCGAGGTACGTCGGACGAATTGCTTCGTGAGCTTCCTGTGCACCTTTACTCTTTGTCTTGTAGTGGCGGATGTTTACATACTTCGCACCATACATTTTCGTCACCACTTCTTTCGCTTTTTCGAGTGCGATTTCAGAAAGGTTTACGGAATCGGTACGCATGTATGTGATCTTTCCACTCTCGTACAATCGTTGTGCAACCACCATCGTACGCTTCGGAGAAAATCCGAGTTTGCGCGATGCATCCTGTTGTAATGTAGAAGTTGTGAATGGAGCTGCAGGCGATTTACGTGACGGTTTTGTCTCGAGAGAATTAACCGTGAACGTAGATTTC
>CAYUTR010000027.1:0-24415 GCA_964447465.1 uncultured Chryseobacterium sp. | reverse complement strand
GGAGAAGATCCCGATCTGCACTAATCATGTCTACATCTCCACTCAAGGAAAAGGAACCGCTACCTAACGCGCAGCGCAGGGTGATCCTCAAATTCGTGCGGTCACTTGATAAGTGCACAACACGATGTTGCCCTGCATGCTTCAGTTGTAGAGCACGTATTACTAATGCAGCATTGCGACTTGCTTATGCGTATGTCCTGCTCGCGAAAAAGTAGCGCAACGTGTTATCAACCCAATCACATTCAATGGAAAACATCGACAACAACCTCACTCAGCAAAGGTGGCTCTACCAAAAGCTACTCAAGATCATTCCCAATCTGCCGGAACATTTACAGATGGGCATCATTGAACTTGAAGGAAAGGTCGAAGGAGACAGAACCCTCGATTTCTTCATGAGCAACAAAGAGTCCGACGACGTCTACTACATCGCGCTCGAGCAAAACGACGAGGTAAAATATGAAACGCGACTCGTGACAAATATGGAAGTCCGCATTTCACTGTCCGAGCAGACGGCGATCCCGCTCGCATACAAGAACAGCTACGAAGACATGCGAATAGATTTGGATGATAAAGGAAATCCTGAGCCACAGCGCGAACACAAGAAGGAAGTGTACACGCTATTCAAAACGTTGCTCAAGAGTCTCGATCATCGTGGTTACCGTCTGGAAGCCGAAACTCTTGCGAACACCCATGATACATCAGTAAGGAAAATTCCGCGCGATGTTCCAAACAGTGGACATGAGCGCTGATACTATTCTACAGCCATTGAATAGCATTTCTCTTTTCCGTCAGACAAGCAATTGCATTCTTCGTGACAACGAGGTATGCGAGTCCGCGGATGACGGATAGGCATCTCGCAGGTCGTGGAGAAAATGGAGCGAAGCGGCACGCCGACACGTGCTGCGTACCATTGCACATTGGAAGTCCCCGCGAGCACGCGAACCGCGCGACCTGGTCGTGACCACACGACGAAGTCGCGCGTCGACCGGGCAAGCGGCTGAATGTACACGTGCGTCAAAATCAGCGTTCGCACGGCTTGCCGGAGAATGCTTAGCGAAGATGGACGTGTGTGAATTGAATGAAAATAAAAATACCACCAACGACTTTCGTCATTGATGGTATTGGTTCTAGCAGAAACTGTTTTTAGCTAATGCTTGGTCTATTTCCTTTGATTTTCTCCTGGACTTTGTTCCACATGCGGAGTTCCATTTGCTCCACATTGATACCGTCCTTCTGCAATGCTTCTGTTGCTAATTCTGGATTGTTGAACATCTTTTGGCCGATTTGATCTGCCTCGAATGCTTTATCCGACTTCAGTAGTTCTAGATAGGTTAACTCATCTATTTCTCCTTTCGTTGCAACGAGAATTCTCGCGGTTTCATTGGAATAACCATAATCATTTACAATTTGCTCGACAGTTCCTTCGCTAGGACTCACCTGTTTTTTGGGGTCCTTTTTCATTCTTTTGATTATTTTTTTTGTCTCGTTTGACTATACGTGTTTTTCTTCTGCCAGTCAAGTATGGTTTCAATTCCGGTTTCAGGTTGACTAAATCTGCAATAGCGCGACGATCTTCCTGTTCAAATGCTTCTGGAGTCTTTATTTTCTCTTGACGCATAAAAATCTCGATCTGTTCTTCCGAAGGAGCACCCTCATTGTCAATAAAGAACCATATAATCCTTGCGCGTTTCTTGTTCCGCATCGCATCAGTCCCGCTCTTTATCTCGGTTCGTAAATCATCGGCATTCAGTTTGCCAAAAACGATGGGAGCGATTTGCGCAGCCGATTCTGTTGGTTCTGAAGGTCGCGAAGGACGATAATCCAAAGCTCGTATCTCATTCCAAACTCTCCTTTGTGCAGCAAGAAACAGGAAAGCTTCAACTTCACCCCAAGGATATTTGAATTTAAAAGTCTCATCGAATCCGCCCTGTCTCAATTTCTGAATAAACATAAGAAACGTGTCTGCAGCCAAATCTTCACACTCAGCAGCACCAGCTTCCGTGTAACGCTTTCTTATGTACCACAATATCACCTTCATGTATTTGCGATGCACCAGGCGGATAATCTCGTTTGAAGTCGAGAGGTCCGCTTGTGAGATGGGACTTGCCATCGGGAGGGTCAACTGATGTAGAGGGTCTCTGTTCATAATAGGTGTGTTTGGGTTTGTGCTCTCTCATTACTGTTGCATTCCAACGTAAAGCGCCTTTTCGGTGCCTTGCATTAACCGTCAGATCGCAATCCAATGCGAGACTTCGGGGCGAACCCAAAAAAATGGTTGTTCTCATGTGGATTGTTTTAGATGTAGTTGTTGTGGGACAAGTGATAGTAAATACCGCGAAACTCAAAACGATGACAGGTATAGCACGATTATTTTGATGTTGTATTTATGCCAAGTGCGGTATTTATGATACGTACCTAAAGCGCTCCATGAATCCAGATTCACTAATTCTTTTGCCAAAAGCCGCGGAATTGCTCGGATATAAGAGTTTACGCAGCCTCCGTCGCTGGTGCGGAAACAATAAGGTGGCAATCTTATCCGATGTTGGATCGAGAAAGAAATATCTACTCCGTGTGGAATTTGACGCTGCACGTCTTCAGACGCTCATCGCGCACTTAAAGAATCACTATGGACAAGCCCACTGGCAGAAAGCGTTCGACGCTCATTTGAATGACGACGTGTTGGGTCTGTTGACGGTACTTCAAGTTACCACAAAAAATGTCACTTCAAATATTCCCAAAGGAATTTACGCGGAGGAATTTTTATCAGACTTAAAAACCGCGCTGAATCGCGCAAAATCAAAACCATGACAACCCCGTTGTCGCATACCAAAAAATACCTAGGACTTCATCGCTACTGCGGTCAATGCCGTAAAGACATTACCGATAGCTGTAGGCAAGGTACCACCGAAAAGCCAGTGCACAAATGCAAATACCCTGAACGTCATCAGTACAAAATCATTCTCTATAACGACGAGGGAAAGCGTAAAACAAAGAATCTCGCAACACGCGATTTTGATGAAGCAGTTAAAGCTTTGCATGTTTTCAAAGCTGAAATAAAGGGAGACAACAAAGAGTTACCCGTACAACAGCGGCCCGAGCCATTACAATCAGTATCACCGGCGCCTTTCGTTTCTGCAAACGACAATCTGCTTGAAAATATGGCTGTGTATGTTGCCACATTAGCAGGAGATGAAGCCGTCGTACCTGCATTTCGCAAACGTTCTCGCTCGACGAAACACGTTAAAGAAGTCTCGCGCACGTTCAAATATCTAGCATTGTCATTACAACACGCAGGACATGACGTCGAACGTCTTGGCATCCGCGACATCACCGAGAAAATGATGGAGTCATTGCATCACTATCTCCTTGATGAACGAAAATTGAGCAACCGCAGCTATAACAAAGCTATCGGCATCATCTCATCGTTCTATACATTTCTAAAAGAAGAAGGTCATGTAACTACCAACCCGTGCGCAAAGATTCCCCACCGCGCCGTAGGAAAGAATAGCAAAGGGATAACACCTGAAGAATTTGAAAAGTTGCTGGAAGTCATTGAGCGACCAGAACTCGGTACAGCGCGAGTCGGTAAAGAAAACAAATCATTCCATAGACCGTGGCTCGCAGATGCATTCCGTCTCGCCTATCACACCGGAAGACGCAACTACGAATTGTCGCGCATGGCTTTTGATTGCATCTATGAAGACGAGCAACAGAATCCCGCGTACATTAAAATTCCTGACACCAAAGTTAATCGACAAAAAGGAATCGAAGATACAGACTTAAATGCCAAGCACATATTCGTTCCGATAACCGATCCGCTTCGTGAAGTAATAAACGAACTTGGATATTTGCAGCATCGTGGCACGAGCCGTTATCTAATTGCGGGTGATGAAGAAACTTCGCGTGACACAATCAAGGATGTGATGAGCCGTGCTTTCTCAGTGTATTACAAGCATGTTGGCAAACGTGATTTGACTCTAAAATCTTGCCGCAAAAGCTATATCACCGAATTATCTATTGAGATCGGAATGGAAAACACCAGACACATTACCAAGCACAGCAACCTCGATGTCATTGGAGAAAATTATATTGATAATGAACAAATGGTAAAAAGTGTAGCGCGAAATTTTCGAAGTCGAAAGCAGAGTGAATCACCCGAGTTGGAACGATAAAGCGATCAATATTTTTCTAGAATTTTCTTAATGTGCCAGATGCCGCGCTCCTGTGCTCGTCCCAACTCTTCAACGCTGATTTGACTCTTAGGAAGACGTAGCTCTTTGCGAATATCACGCAAGATTTCAGTCTCTTCGTGGGCGAAAGGACTAACAAGTTCCAAAATCTGACGCACATATTCTTGAACAGATTCAGCGTCGCTCCTATATTTCAGAGGATACTTCATCCTATTAGAATCAAGAATGTTTTCTATCTCATCTCTAACTCGCTGATCCATGATCTGGTGGTCTACTACCTAAAGTTAAGGAGAAATCACCCTACAAATCACCCTACACATAAGGCTCAAAAAACAAAGCGACTCAAAATCTATTGATTTCAAGTCGCTTATGTTGTGGGCCCACTCGGGATTGAACCGAGCACCTGCGGATTATGAGTCTGCCGCGTCGAATACGGAAAAGACCCGAAATGTCTTTTTTTATCAATAACGCACACATGGTACGTTTCCATATACTGCCTTTGGTGGTATTAGCCGGACTTTGGCGGTAGGAATCACACTACAAATCACACTACACTTTTTACACCGTTTCGAAAGTTAGTTTTCGTTCTGAAGAATAATTTTTGACACCAACTGTCAGAAATCATCCACCTCGCGGTATTTATACGCGAGGCGCGCCCGTTTACGCTTATCACTAATGACTACACACATGACTAATCGACAAACTGAACTGTACAACTCCATCTACCAAAAGCTGGAACAGGTAATTCCAGATTTAGAACGTCATCTCGGCACTAGCACAACGCACGGCAAATCCCAATTGCATTCTCCTGGATTTATGGACTTGTCCTTCGATTATCTCCGTGCCGAGGGCGACGGGCAGCATGTCATCGCGCTCGCGCACGGCTATGAAATGAATGGCGATATCGTTCCTGATCCCGATATGGAAATTCGCATCACACCAGCTACGAAAATTGCTGAAGCACTAACCTACCAAGATCAGTATGTATTTCAGCGTGTACACGACGAATACGACGGCGAACCGTTTGTTAATCTTCGGTTGAAAGCTGACCTCAGTGAATTTCTCGATCAATGGCTTACAAACTGCATTGAACAAGGTCACCGTGTTGAAATGACAAAAGACGAACCGGAGATCGCAACACAAACTCAGAAGACCGGCCAATCCGGCGTGCGCGAAAAAACCATTGAGCGCTTAAACGAGCACAATGATTTATCCAAAGACCATGAGCAAACGATGGGGCGCTAAAAATATTTTCATCGGCACTGTCATAAAATACATCACTCGCGGTATTTATAGGTGGAGACAAGAATGAACAACAAAATTTCAACGCGATGAGCAAAAAGAAGAACACCCCGAAGAAACTACAAGGCATTAGTTCCAAACGGAATCATCGCTCACTGCAAGAATCGAAACTCGAGCGACGCAGGTTCGCGCTTCCAATGGCGGAACAGGAAAAAATTCTTCAGGAATACCGGGACAAAGGGCTTGCATTTGGCAGAGCGAGTCACACTGGACTCATCAATGACAATCAACGAACTCAAAAAAAAGAAAAGGACATGGAACAGAACGGACTTACATTACCAGAAAGCAATTGCAAATTCCTCAGCTTTGCGGTTGATTGGAACGACCGCACCACCATTGAATATGTACTCATGGACTTGCCGGGAGGCAAAGAAGTTGCGGTCGGAAGAATCGATGTCCTCATCGATCCGAACAACGGTGAACGCTCATTCCAGGCATACGGTCAGGATGGCAAAGAGTTATTTGGCCGTCGCACCAGTCTCTACTGGTTGAAAAAAGATTTCATTCGCCGCGAAGATGACCTGTATCGCATCGCAGTCGAAAATTCCAAGCGTCCAACACTTGGAGGATCACACGAAGCATTAACGGCAGAGTTACAAGCAGTGCACACAAATGCTCCATCCAAGCCGATACCTAGTCCTTATTCGAAAGAATTGAAGCGGGATAATGATATCAAGCGCATCAATAAATCACAGGAGCGCAACAAAGGAAAATCACGCGGACGCTAACTGCTCCGCGCGCATTACTCACTCACATATATAACCCATGAAAACAGACACCGTAACGTTGTCCCTCTATAATCGTGCCCTTGAGCAGCGTATCAATGATCGCAAGGAAACGATCAATGCGCAGGCAGTGAAAGATGCACACCTCCACGCAGAGAACGGAAAACCACTTCCACGCGAGAAATCCATCAAACCACTTACCGGCACATACACCGCGCAATGGCTTGATATGCGCTCTGAAGGACTACAGGAGTTACAGACTGATGCACATACTGCAAAAATCCGTCTCACGATCGATGCAATCAATGTCGAGCGGGACACCATCGAAACTCGCATCAATGCACTGGATCATCAGAACCGGATTGCAAAGCATAAAATGAACGACACATTTATCAGTGGACTTCGTTCGCTCAAGCGCAAAGGAATTCTCAGCATCGCTGTATTCAGTGTTGCTGAAGTTGCATTCAACGCGTGGAGCCTTCAGATCGTCGGAGATAGCTTGTTGTTTGCTGCGGCCATCGCACTCGGTCTTGCACTTGCAAACGGGTGGATGGCTCGCGGCATCGTTGATTATCTGCGCAAGCGAGAAGAATTGGGCCACAAAGCATACTTGATCGCCGGTGGCATCGGAGCTATTGCGCTCTCATGCTTCATCGGACTCGCTGCGCTTCGTACGCAAGCAATGAGCAGCGGCACAACCCATATCGGTATGTGGTTTTTCCTTACCATCAATCTCTTTTTCTTCATCGCAACAGTACTCGTCTGCGCAAAGTACTTTCCGAAAGGAACTGAAGAAGCCGAAAATGCGTGGGTGGTACAAAATGACGAGATCGAAAAGCGTCAGGCAGAAATTGACAAACTCCGTACCGAAACCAAAACGCTCACAGCGTCCGTTACCGAACACACTGACAAATATCTGCACGTGATTAGTATGGCGCGACATTTTGCAGAGCGTATCAATTCGCTCCATCGGGAAACCATCGAGCTGTACCGAAGCACTAATCTCACCGCGCGAGGCGATCATGCGACGCCGGATGCGTTCCACGAACCGATTGCCGACCTCCCCATAATTCCATCTTTTCCACTCATCAACCTCAAACACTCCAAACAATGAAAACGATAACTACCACGGTATACATTGGGATATTCATTGCGTTTGCACTCACTGTGTTCGCATACACACGCCCGACACGCAGTACATCTGAAGTCTGGCTGCTCGTTGATCGAACGGAGGAGCACAAAGCACTACCGGTCATAGAGGAAATACTAAGACTTTTTGCACTAGTGAAGGACAAATGGAACGGCGCAATCCTTCACGTTGAACGATTAACCGACGTGAGCTACAACCGTGTGTCGCAAACTAGCCTTGCTGAAGCTGATCCGCTATTCTCCAGCACCTTCACCCGTGATGCAGATGTTTTGACATTCACGTCCGCAGCGACCACAGCGCTTGATTCTCTCGCAGCTGATACGATTGGGCGTCCGCATTCGAGCGTCTATATTCCGATGACACGCGCACTCAATGCACTTTCCGGCAGTTTCTCAGAAACGCGAGTGCTTGTCGTGTACAGCGATTTACGCGAGAACCGAAGTTCGCTCTCATTCTACGATAAGCATACGCTCGCGCTCTTGCGCGAGGATGCATCGAAGATTGAATCGCAACTACTCGCAGACATGCCGCTCAATGATCTCTCGGGTATCACGATCCACTTTGTCTACGAACCAAAAGACGAAACAGACGATGTAACCTTTCGACTTATCGCTTCATTCTACGAACGACTATTCACTTCACGCGGTGCTACTGTCCGTGTTGGTGGAAGTCTCACACAATAACACTCAGCACGATGGCAAACGAGAAAAGTATGCTCGGTGAATTCCTGGGCACGATATTGAAATTCCTTTGGAAGATGTTGCTCTGGGTACTCTGGGCAATCTTCCGTCTACTCGAGCTCATCAGCCAGGGATTAGCTGGCTGGATTAAAAACCAACTCATGCAATAACACATGGCAGAACTCATTACAAATCTTGGAGACATAGCTGAAGAAGCGGTCCGGATGCTTGTCGGCGCAGTACAGGACATTGCTAATGGTGCAAAGAAGAAGCCGTCATACGATGCGCACTTCATCAGCGAGAAGGAAATTTTATCGACGAAGCATTCTGGATTTTCGGCGACAGGACGACGCAATCTCAGTACCAAAATATCCCATCAAAATTTTTACGTACAAGCGCCCACAGGGGCCGGTAAGACAACTTGTGTGATTTTGCCTTGCCTCTATACCATGTCTGGCAGTTTTGTCGTCCACGATCCATCCGGCGAAATTGAAAAAATGTCAGCTGGCTATCTCAAAGAAAAAGGGTATGAAGTCAAAGTCATCAACTTTTCTCGACCGGAGATTTCATGCGGCTTCAATCCGTTTCCGAAAAGCACAACTGCAACTCAGATCCACAAAACTGCGCATACGCTGGTGTCCGCCAGTTTGGGAGACAATGCAAAAGATCCCTTCTGGAATATTACCGCAACCGGCCTTGTCGGGAACATGATCGCAGGGGTTATGGCAAAAGAAGAAATGTATCGCACGCCGTACGCGGCGCTACAACTCCTCAACCTTTTGACCATTGCCCCGAAATCCGTGTTGCACTTCTTCAAGACGCATGCAAGCGACTCGGTGTGGTCAGACTTTGCAGCATTCATGAAACAGGATGAGAAAGTCAAGTCGAGCGTGATTGCAACGGCGCGCGCGGCTCTACAACTTTTCTCTGATGCAGAAGGCGTAGGAAAGATCACCGCCTTCGACACGCTGAACATGCAAGACTTCCGAAAAAAGAAATGCGTTCTCTACATCCAAACCGCAACGACCGACCAAAAGTTCTATGCAGTTTTGACAGCTTTATTATTTGATTCGTTTTTCACGTACGTACTATCGCGCATTCCCGAAAAGGATGAGCAGGATATTTTCTTCTTGATTGATGAGGCAGCTTTCAAAATTCCTGGGTTGCCACAATTCGTAGTAAATGGAAGAAAATACAAGTCTGGTTCTTCCATTATCGTTCAGGATTTTAATCAACTGATACGCACTTATTCTAAGCAGGAGGCGGAAGTTATACGAGAAAACTGCTACAGCAAGCTCTACTTCCCAGGAAGTGGACACGACACTACGCAACATCTGGAAAATGTGTTGGGTAAAACGGAAGTGACCGACGAGGACGGCAAGAAAAAAATAATGCCATTGCTACCTGCGGCATCCATACGCACATTGAAATCTGACCAAGCAATTTTATTGTGCGGCAACCTCCGACCGATCCTTGCAACGCTGCATCCGTTCTACAACAATCCCACTTATCGTCGCTATGCGGCGATGCCGGCGCCGGAACACGTAAGCCAGATTCCATTCACGGAAATTCCAACCTTATCACTAGAGACTGATGAAGATGATGAAGAATAAAAAAGACAGTAACCTCTGGGCGTATCTCGAAGCCCTGAGTGTGCTCGAGCACGGAACTGATGCAGAGATCAAGGCGGCGAAGCGCGAGTATTGGAAAAGCTATTACGCGAAATACCGTCGCGCGCAACGTGAAGACAAGCCGGAGTTCAGCGTCCCACTCTCAAAGAAGAACGGAGATTATGGAAAGATGGCGCTCGGCGCGAAGCGGCATCACATGACCATTACGACATTCATCAGAAAAGCAGCCCTATCCTATATGGATCGTTCATATCTGGTGCCGAATCAGAATCAAGTTGTGCGCCTTGAGCAAGCTTTGATGAATTGTCTTAATGAGATTCAGGCGATCGCTCGGACAAAAGAGAAGTATAATTGGGAACGAGAACAGAAATACGATGCGATTGCAGCTCGAATAACAATTCTTGAAACGGAAATTCGTCAAGCTTTATGTTTCCCAATTGAGATCAAAAATAGGACCGAATTAAGCACGCACCTCACCTGAGCCATTGCACCGCTTGCAGGCAACTTCCTTTTCACCCTCGCATTTGCTGCACTCTTTCCAATCTTCTCCAAATAACGTTGCGGCTAACATGTCACGAGTCACTCCCAGTCCATCACATCGTGAACACGTGACCAATTTATCACCATTGCATTCGGGACAATCAATTGTTTCCAAGGTAGAAGATTTGATTACCTATTAAATGTATGATATTTTATAGATATATATGCGCAACCCAGAGCACCAATCTAATCCCGAGAATAAACTGGAACTGTGGACTTCAAAAACCCTGGAAATCGATGCGATCACTGATCGTTTGGGTAAGCGCATTGATGAGGGAATCAAAGAGGTAATTATCGGGTTAACCCTTCTAAACATCAACACAACTGCCTCCTGTGAAGGCCACCTCGACCGGGGTACGTTTGCTCCATATATTGACATAGAATCTCCTAAGGCAAAGGTGCTCGCTGAGCGCCACCACTCTTTGGAAACAGAAGATGAAGAGCGTTCTATAAATAAAGAGATTCAGAAAGCCAATCTGGAAGAGCTGGAAAATTTCATTCCTCTTTTGGATGAGTTTTATGCGGATCGTCATTCAACGTTTCACCAACGGTTAACGATACGGGCTATGCCGTGGGGTTGGAGCAGAATACAAAGCGGAGGAACGGAGTTGCAAAAAGTCGCTGACAAACAACTAAAATCTGATCGTCTGTTAGAGTTTCAAAAAGAAATGGAAGCATTCAAAGTATTTCTCAAAAAGAAATACATGGGAATGTAAACTTGACCACATCAACCCATGATCATCAAAGTAAAAGGCTACAAAAGCATGGCTGCCGCACGGAACCTGATTGCATACGCAATGGACGATCGAAAACGGATTTTCGACAAGATTGGGAAATCATTCATTCTCACTAATAATCTAAAAGGACAAACGGTAGAAGAATGGACAAGGGAATTCAAGGAAAATGAAACCTATCGCATCCACAAGCGAAAGAACAATGTCAAAATCCGTCAGGAAATAATCGCGCTCCACAAAGGAGATGCGAAACTGTTGACGTTAAATAAAATGGAGAAGATTGCCAAGGAATACATGCGCATTCGTAATCCTAATGCGATGTATATCGCCGTGCCACATTTCGACAAAGACCATCCGCACATTCATATCGTCTCCTCAGCGGTCGAGTATCGCTCGGGAAAATCACTAAGCATGAGCCAAGAGGAGTTTGGTCAAATCAAAAAAGATATTCAGGCTTACCAGGTTGAGAAATATCCTGAACTAATAAGATCAGTGGTGAGACACGGTAGAAAAAATAAACTTCAGGTAACCGACAAGGAGTATCAATACACGGTGCGCACAGGTAAGAAAACAAAGCGAGAAGTGGTGATTGAGTTAGCCAATGCGTGTTTCCAAGGAAGTACTTCGCAAGAATCATTCCTTGCAGCATTAAGAGAAGGCGGATTAGAAACCTATGAGCGGCGGGGAACGATTACTGGTATCATACATGAGGGTATTAAATATCGCTTTAAGAAATTGGGGCTGCCCGAACAGGTTGCTGTACGGAAATCAAATCGGGGAAATTATATGCTAAAGAAACTCTTAAACAAATCTCCTGAACAATCGAATATACGTCTCCGTTAAATCAAACGAATTATTTAAAAGGCCCGCTGTAGCCCCGTATAAATACCCGATTTTACCCGTATAAATACGGGGGTGTTTTTAATAAAAATGATTTAACATACTGACAAGCACGCGATTCCGGATTGAGTTTGCGCACGGTTCAAAACTTTTCTTTCCGCACCCAGTATTTCTTGAGACTATATTTGACCCAAAAATAGACTGTGGAAAAAAGACGCCAATCTAACGCCAAGTCCCGTTTGACGGCAATACATTATCCCTCTTTATACGTAAAAACTGGGGAAATTGAAGAGTTGCACGGAGATTGCAATACTAAGTAATCAGTCACATTTGTCACACAACATGATTTCATTTATGATAAGATCAATGCCCAACATTAACGAACGATTCACAGAAAGACGTGATCCCGGAATGATTGGTATTTCTCTTCTCGAGAATCAGTACCAAATTATCCGCAACATTGAAGGACTCGAAACTGAACTTACGGTTCAGAATCGCGCTCTGGCTATGTTAGGAAAACGAAAAATTGAAGAGCGCTCCATTGTGAACGAGCGAATTCACGCAATACAAATTGAGCTCGAGGCAACAAAGGGAGACTTTGTTCAAACAAGGAGTAAAATCTCTGAGCTTTCTCTTGATGAAGTTCAAGAGACGCAAAAATCCCTGAATAAAAAAATTGCCGCAGTAAAAACGACAATCGAAGAACTTCGAAGATCACAACATGGAGCAACGAGCGCACGCGAGTACGATAACATTAACCGAATGATCGATACCGCTATTGCTGACGAAGCAGTGCTCACCCATAAATTGGCACTTTTGTCACGAAGCCTTGCGAAAGCTGCCTAGGAAATTTTTATCGTATGAGTACATCCATGTCCGGTATCAGGGCACAGTTCATCTAAGCACTTAGTCAACTCGGGTGTCATTTCAAACTTTCGGCAAAATTTAGTCAGTGAGTCGAAATAGCTATTCTTAACCTGCATGTACTGCTGGTTGTGATAGTATGCAAGGAAACCATATTTAAGCGCTAACTCTGTAGCACTTTGAGCGCTTACATCCCATGAAATGAAATTAGTGCGGATACGGTGCCCTCGCTTCCTGCGAGTGAATTTTTCCAAAACCTTCTTCAGATTTATTACCGCCTGACATGGTACATTGAGATTGGCAGGAGTCTCAATCATCGTTCGCGCTTCAAAGAAATTTCGAATATCCTTTTGTATCCGAAGCAGTGCGTCACCATCGTAAATCGATTCCAGTACCGCGCCGCGCGTTGTTGCGCCATGAATATTGGTTTCTAAAGTGAATGTAGTTTCCTTGAACTGACTCCGGTCGAAACTAGCATTTTCAAGATTGCACTGTATAAACTTTACTCCGGTTAATATAGAATCTTCAAAATTTGTTTTCTGCAGCGCCAATTCCCTGAACTCGATTCCGCTTAGATTTTTACTGTTGAGTAGGCCACCTAATCGCGACTCTTTATTGGTCTGATTGGACAAAAGATAAATCTTCAAAAGATTTCTAAACGCCGACGCGGTAGAACTAGCGCTTGATTCAACTTGCCATATTTGTGAAAATATTTTGTTCCAATTAAAACTATCCGATTCCTTCAGTAAATACCGGAACGGAAAATTCCCAATTTCTAAATCACCGTTTTCAAGAGACACAATGTTGCCCGAGCGCAGTTCGTGCGCCAGTCCCCGAGCCAAGAAGAAATCCTTGATGATATCCTGGAGAAAGTCAATATAATTTCCAAACGGAAGTAACACCGAGTGTCGCTTAATGCAGGCCAACTGTTCTTCCCGCACGTCATCAGTATAATCCGACAAGTCGATATGAGCCCATTGCAAAAAGTCTTCGATCGGCAGTAAATTTTGTTTCTGCTTGAACCCTTCAACTGCAATTGTAGAGAAGAAGTCAATTTGTTTTTCAACAGGGAATACATCTTTGTCTAGCCCCTTACCAAACTCACGGTCACAAATGCTTTCAATTGAATATTTAATAAGTTCAATGTCATCGTAAAATACTTTTAATTGATCATTCTTCTTGAGTTGTGTTATCAGGTCACAATAATAAGGTACACGACATAAGCCATTCAGTGTTGGTGTATTTTTAATCGTCTCTGCAAACTCTTCCTGCTCTTCTTCCGAAGCAGGGAGATTGGTCGAAATATATTGGTGTACTTGTTCCGATCCCCAATCGGTAAGATCATATGTTACGATTCCGACACCTTTCCATTCGTTAATGACTTCTTTCAAGGCTGGCGTAATTGACAGGAGCGGTTTCCGGATTGAAATGACGATTTGCGCATTCTCAACGTTTGGTGCGTAAATAAAATCCTCCAAGAGTTGAAGAATCAGGTCCTCCGGATCAGGTATGCGCAGAATCAATTCTTCCAAACCATCCAGTAACCAAACCGCCAGACCCTGATTCACCCAGAACTTGAACGTCTCATTAGATACATACCCATAATCATATTCGTCACCAACAAAATTGTTGATCAACGAATTCATATCCTCTGCTCTTTTAATATGGCCAGGAAGCATCATCAAAGGACGCCTTCCAGACTGCTGTCCCTGCTTAAACTTTTTAAATTTATCAAGAAGCTGTAGATAGAGATTGCTCATAAGTACAGTCTTTCCATATCCAGCCGGAGCGATGATTATGCGGATCGCAGGTTGTTTTGCGTTCTCAATATCAAAAGCAAGTTCATCAAGTAAATCCGTACGACCTCCGCCGAGGTCTTCACTACTTCTCACCTTCGAATACGGTTGTGGAATTCGAGTGCTTTGAGTCTCGAGTGCTCGTTTTTCAAGAACCTTTAGTGGCGTAGCAGATTTAGGAGAAAATTCCCGATCAAAGAATTGAACTGGGACTTGATATTTAAACCCATGCTCCGTCACTGAAGGAGACACCAGGCCCAATGGACCATTAGAGAGAAAAAATTTTCTTCCAGTTTCTTCACCGCCACCGGGTATTCTATTAAACTCTAAAGCAAGTTTTTTTAAATCGTCTTCGTTCAGAGTTTCACCTTTATCCTGGAAATAAACGAGTAACTCATCAGCGAAACCCATTCCAGTTGGTCTGGAAAACACGATAGCTTTTCCATTACCGACTTCTTTTGAGCCGTAGTTATATGTTCTTAGGAAATCTTTTGATGCTTGCTTTAGCGCTTCAATTTTCATTGTAGGGGAATTAAATTGTTGAGTATTTTGTAATAATTCAAAGATGAATCAAAAAACAATAGGAAGCAACATCAACAGTAGCTTAATCAAACATCACAATGCGGCACATTCCAATTACTGTTTTTAAGATTGCTGAGCATTGGACTTGCAATGTTTGTCCTTTGCGTTTACGTTTTAGGGAGAATCGAAAGAGGGCACCCCTCGTCGCAAGAATGAGTTTGCAACAGTGAAATGACGAACGTCTGAACTGTGCAAACTCAATCTTGCACTGAACGCAGAGATTGCACGTACGATTGGTTCTTTGCGACATTCCTTTGACGGTGGCGAGTTTATTGCGTAAGCGAGATATGGAGCATTCCGACATTGGATTTGCGTAGATAGGGATTCAACAGCGCGATATATTATTGTGGCTGAGTTGGACCGATAACTACCGGCAGCAGTGGAGGCTCTTCCTTCGGCTTATCATCTTTAATTGTCTCTGCTTCGGTAGCTCGTTTGCTGGTTCGACCTGTCCCTGTTTTGCCTAGGATGTATCCGGCAATACCAGAAAGGATAGCGGCTAATTCGCGACCTTCCAAAATACCCAAAACGCCAAATAGCACAATCGCAATGATCAGAACGAAGACTGTGATGAACTGAAGACCTCCGGCGCTCAAAAGCTTTAGAGTTATTTTAGCTTCAGGCTTTGCATAAATGATCCCAAAAAAAGCAACTATAAGAATAGTAATAAGACCGGCGAAGACTGCCGACATTGTCTCCTTGAAATTCTCATGAGCTCTTTCTGGAGAAATCGCTTCATCGATTGCAAAATCACACCTTCTCAAATCGTCCTCGATATTCAGATTATTTTCATCTACCATCCCATCCGCCCTTTCTAGTGAACCAATGCACAGATCAATAGCATGTCGTTTCTCCTTCAGACGATGTATCTCCTCTTCCTGTGCTGTGGCGTCCGCTGATAATTGCAGGATTAAGCTATCCTTATTGGTAACGTTTCCATCTTCATCGAATGCATCATATGCGTATTGAAGTCGATAACTGACACGGCGCGAAGCTTTGAGATCAGCGATCCCTTGCTCAATAATTCCTAATTCAAACTCTGCATCCTCTAAATATAAGTTTATGTCATCCCTTGTATCTCGGGCAACGTTGATGCGCCGTTCTACTTCTTCAGCATTTTGGACTGCTTTAATAAGTTGGACTTCTTTCGTTTTTTTGAATCCTCTTAGTTCTTTGAAAGTGATTTCTTCACCATCATCCTCTTTCTGCTCCTCCCAGATTGCAAATTCCTTCTCAATCCTTTTGATATCGGTAAAAGAAGTGTCGGGCAAGTCGTAGAATCCTGTGTGCGAATATTGCGCCACCAACTGATTTGTGGCGAAAACCCACAGCAGCAGCGACAGAAGAATTCGGGCCAAGGAGAAATATTTTCTTGTTGCACGAAGATTCTTCGCGGGAAGGACAATAGGAATACTTTTGAATAAGGACATGAGTGAGAGTTTGTACTCTGTTTATCTGGACCAGCGCCTGCACTTGCGAGACGCTACAAGAAATTCCCTGACTCGCCAAGAACCAATGAAAACACCTACGCAGCGCAGATATTTTTTTTGAGCCCGTCACCAACTGTTACCAATATTCCAATAATCAATTTTACAAACGGATTCTTAACCATTGCTTGTGCCGCTTCAAGCGCCTTCTTAGCAGTGTCCCAATTCGCGCAGAAAATATCCTTCGCGCTTTTACCGTTCACCGACGCTGTTGCTTCGTAACTTACGTCGTCGAGATTTGCAAGCTTTTCTAATTGACCTTCGAATGCCATAGCTGTTGTTTTTAGAGGTTAGTATTAATTGGAAAGTTTTAATCGTTTTTTTACTGCTTCATAGTTGCGCCAATCCAAATCAGGATTTGCTTGTCGTTGTGATCCTGAAACGGCAACCGCTCTAATAGTCCATGTCCCAGGAGCATTTGGCTGCAAAAGGTCATCGTCCTGTACGATCAATTCAAAGCCGCCCGTGCGAAAAGTGTAGCGCTGACTTTGAGCGTAGTCATAGATCGCACCGCTCAACATTATCGTCCGCGGTAACGGAGCCCAATCACCATTGGTGGTTTTCAAATACAGATGTAGCATTCCCTTATCAGCAACATCCGCTGTAATCATACTCCACGAGACATCAGCATAAAGAAACTTGTTATTGCTATCCCACGTCCACCCGGAAACAGTAAAAGTGTTCTGCTCCATCGTAGGTGCAGCAGTGTCCTTCTTGCATCCACCGAATGCAAACGTGATTAAGAGAGTTGCAAAAAGTATATGTGTCTTCATTGCAGTTTTGAGATTAGCGTGAATTGCTCGGCTGACTATTAGTCTTATTAAATTCCAATACGTCTGAAGGCCCTTCGCAGCTTTTGAGACCCAACACGCCGGCGATCACAGCAACGATGATTCCGAACACCAGCATGCCGGTACGTTTGCCCATTTCACCACCCATGCCTTCTTTGAAGCTGTCGTTAAAAGACTTCTTAGTCATACTAAAATGTTTGTGAAGAAAATCGAGTTCAGCGCTATTGCGCCAAATGTAGACTGGCGACTATATACAACGCAAGATTTATACACCGATAAAAAACATTAGCGTAAAAACAGCGTTTACCCCCGTATTTATACGGGTAAATCACCGTATAAATACGGGGGTGATTTGCGCACTTCTTGACCTTTGCATCTAAAATCCAACCATTTATGTAACCATATGATTTTTCATTTATGGAGAGGGAAATTTTAAGTAAGTGCACTCATATCAACCCCAATCTCCAACTGCTTGTCGTAATTAGCCCTAAATTGCCCCGCTAGTCACCTAACTTACTTTCACCAACCCAACACATTTGACCTCATGGTTAAAACTGAAAAGGCGCGCAACCTAGACTTTTACATTCTTAACATCAAGCTGCGCAAGCACTCAAGTCAAAAAGATTTGACTCCTGCGGATTACATCCGTGTGATGAATGCGCTGTATAAAAAGCGAATCCATGCAGAATCGTCTCACAACAAACATTGCATCATCAAAACTTTGTTTACAGAGAAAAACGACAAGGGAGTCATTGAATATATGTCTGGAACTATGGCACAGTTTACCTACATTGAAAATAATAATTGGATCAATTTAAATACTCTTGATCTTGATGCGGAATTTCGCTTACCAGAGGGATTGTTTCCGGATGCAGTCATTACCGAATTCGTTTTCATTCCTGCAGCTCACCGGTTCTGTTATCGGAAAGCAAGTGACATCTCCATTTCTCCATACCCGGTCAAGAACTTTCTCGGTCATGCATTTGACCAGGTAACCGACGTGACCGAGTACACGCAAGTCGATGTTGAAACAGACAAGTCCACCGTGAAAAAAATCCTCGACTCGTATGTAAAACGATTAGAGATAGACATCAATTATTCAAACCTTGACATTGGGACAGATTATGAAAAATTTATTGAAAAGGATACACGCGCGGCAGACGCCAAGCGTTTACAGATAATTGCGACCCACAAGCCAGAAACGTCGTTGAACGTAAAAGATAGTGTAATTTTATCCGGAGCACTTGAAGCTTCAGTAAGCAATGGGGAAGCTACTGCGACAGTGGTGGACAAAGCTGGGAAGACAAAAACAATCAAGACGACCAAACATCCGCGCAAAGAAAGTGTGAAAGGCACAATGTCACGATTCAACCAGCTCGTATATGAAAAAATCATGAAGATGTTTCGATCTGATGACAAACCAAACGCTTGATAATATAAAGGAAACGTCTAAGCACGGACTGCGGATGATAATTCGCATTTCGGGGTTTAAAACGGAGTATTACAAAAAGTACTCGCTCTTTGCAATTTTAAGCGCAGTGGTGCTTTGGGCAGTCGCGTTCATATTCAAAAGTAATCCGTACTTACTTCTCCTTGAAGTAAAAGACATTGTTATAGCATACATACCAAGCGTGCTTGGGTTTACGATCGCAGGGTACACACTAGTAGTGGGTTTTATCCAAGCAAACATGCTTGAGAGAATAAGTGAGCGCTTAGACGACAGCCCCTATAGTTTATACCAAAGAATCAGCAGTATGCTCGCGTTAAACCTTGTCATACAAGGCGTCGCACTGGTAGGAGCATTTGTAATTCACTTTGCAGTGTATTTCGATAATGAACTGAAGTTGCACCAACATTTCTCTCCGCTCGTTTGCCAAATCACAAATTGGGTTGGTCTCATAATCATATGTTTGACCTTGACCTACCCCTTATTTTTAATCATTCAAATGATCATCAATATTTTCGGCTTCAGTCAACTCCATCATTATTTTGTGAATCGGGATAAGATCCAACAAGCAGCCGCCCCGCAGCCGCCCGTACCGCCACAAGCACCGACCACCAATCAATCGGGAGACACAACAAAGCCGCCTACCGCCTGATCCATTCCTTTGTGTAATTTCGGAATATGCTGAACTATTCTAATGCCCGCATTAACTCGCTCGTGATACACGACGTCGGTAACAAGTTACGTGATGAGGGTTGCGAGCTCTCATCAGGAAAGTGTTCAATTGAGAAAGAGATGCGACCGATACTCATATCGTATTTTCTTTCATCATTTCGGACTCCCGAATTTTTTGCATTCCATCATGAGTCTGACCTGTCGCTGAACAATGTATACACATTCGTTGATGCGATATTTAAGAACAAAGCCAGCTTTCTGGAAAAGTCCAAGCAAATTGCGAAGCACCTGTATGAACATTCTATTCACCCTAAAATCGAAAAGGGCGAAGTATACGTAGTGTATTTCACTGACTGTGTTCTTGACGACGAAGTTGTCGATGCAATTGGCATATTCAAATCAGAGAACAAGGAAGCCTTTTTGAAAATTGAACGGGCGGGTGGTCGCCATGAGGTTTTTGCTGATGAAGGAATCAGTACCGCAAAACTGGATAAGGGTTGCTTGATATATAATCTGTCTGCATCCAAGGGATACCAGGTGAGCATCATTGACAATCTTGGCAGAGGATCTGAAGCACAGTATTGGAAGGATCACTTCCTGCGTTTAGAACAGGCACATGACGAGTACCACCACACGCAGAATTACTTGCGCTTGTGTAAGGACTTTATAACTAAAAAACTGCCCGAGGAATTTGAAGTGACACGTACTGAGCAAATTGAAATGCTCAACAACTCTGCTGAATTTTTCAGCGAGCACGACCAATTCGACCTGAAAAAGTTCGCTAAAGAGGTCATCAAGGATACAGAAATCGCTAAATCATTTCGCAATTACAAATCTGAATACGAAGCTGAAAAGGACATCGCGCTGGAGGATGGTTTCGAAATTTCTGCGGCCGCTGTCAAGAAACAATCGAAAGTCTTTCGTAGCGTTCTGAAACTGGACAATAATTTCCACGTGTATGTTCACGGAGACGCGACGCTCATCGAAAAGGGCTATGACAAAGGCGTCGGTAAGAGTTATTATAAACTCTATTTTGATGATGAGAAATAAGAATCCCAATCAGTCTTGTTGAAATTTCGCCAGGATTGAAATTGGAATTGATGCGCTTGCCCTTTACGTTTATATTTCTTCAGGGGGTCGGGGGATTTTCCCCCGCAGGATGCGAATGACTTGAGACCGAACTTTTTTCGGTCGGTTCATTGAACAAGTAATTCGCAATCCTGCTTATCGGTCCGGTGAATTTGGAGCACGTTCATTGTTGTGATATTTTGTCTGCATTTTCGAATGTATGTGTCGCTTGCTTGATTGTTGTATCAAAAGTCCGTATCACGTGAGACTGGGCAAGAGCGAAATGAATCAGCAAGAGTAGATCCATGATGATAAATGACATTAAACTCCATTCCAACATTACCGCAATGGCATTGAAAATATACACCCACATTGCAAATCTCATTGAAATATCCCGCCTGTATTTCAAGAGCTCACTGGATGTTGTTATGTTCTCATCATCATCATACGATACGTTGGGAAAATATTTGATCAATAACTTAACAATGCGTTTTGAAAGCTTTGACATCAATGCATGATATTCCCTGTTAACATTATCCGGCTTCTCTGGATTTTGCTTTATGAATTTTAGAGGAAATACATGTCTCGAAACAATATTGAGAATGAAAGGACATCCGAGATAAAAAAAGCCGATTAAACCCAATACCCACGCACATCCTTGTTTGTATTGTCCGGATGTAATCCATTTGCCCATGAAATAATCCCATTGCGTTGCATCTGAAATGAAGTGTATACCTGGATGATAATGCCTGAAAATTCCATAAGCTGAAATGCAACTCAACGAAATAACCAGCAGAAGAAAAATCCTTGCCTTATTAATACTGAAAATGGCAAAAACAATTCCGAGAATAGTAAACAGAGTAACCATATGGTATTGGTGATAAAATGGGAGGTGTTTTTTTGTCGAGATCTAGAGCTAAGATACCCCGAATAGGGAAGGCAACCAATTAACGACAGTTCCGCAACTTATCAAATCCTTGTTGGAGAATTAAAACAGAAGCTATTGATTGCTACGTGCTTGTTGATTGAACTACATTTGTTGTGCATAATACTTCTATCCATGATTCATAAAGTCGAAAATATTACCTCCGTCGGTCGTTTTAGGCAGTTTCAAGCCACAGGCGATATAGTTTTCCAAAAAGTGACCCTCATTTATGCTGACAATGGAATTGGAAAAACAACACTTGCTTCAATATTTCGAGCGCTTGCGCTGAACGACCCAACTCTGGTCCAAAAGCGTGTCACTACGAATGCGACACAAGCCCAAGCAGTTCAAATTATTCAGCGAGATACTGCGGGGGTTGACACACATCATACTTACCGGACTACCGGCTGGTCAAATGCATTTGATCATCTTGAGATCTTCGACACCCACTTTGTGAATAGCAATGTGTATTCGGGGGTGGCATTCAATAACGAGCATGGCTATAATCTGCACCAGTTTGTGATCGGCGCTGCTGGCGTGACTCTGCGACAACAGATCGAGACAAATAAGGCTGATAAAGCTGCTGCTCGCATTGAGATCGATCGGATAAAAACCCTTTTAGTCAGCCAAGTCGGTCATGGATTAAGTATCACTGAAATGGGGGATTTTCTAAATATCAACCCCAATGACGCGAATGGAATTGACGCCAAAATTGCAGTGGCACAAACTCAACTCTTGCAAGCTCAGTCCGCTCAAATCATCCAAACGCTATCTCTACTTACTCCATTAGTAGGACTGAATCTTCCATTTGATATTGGAGCCATCATCGCTGATCTTCAAACCACAACTCAGCAAATTCAGGATCAAACGCTGCAACAACTATTCGCGGATCACTGCTCTGATTTGCGAACAAATGGTTTATCGGAGCCGGAAAGGTGGCTGCGCTCAGGATATGACTACGTGAAATCAAAGTACCAAGCCGCACCTACAGTGCCAGTGCATTGTCCATTTTGTAAACAGCAGCTAGTCGCCCAGTTCGACATCATGCGAGCGTACGCCCAAAAATTTAACGACGCTTTTAATGCATTAATCGCACGGCTGGAAAATTATAGAATCGTACTGCAAACTTATAGTGTACCTGCTGCACTTCAGCCGATTCAACATTTAGGAAATCAAAACACAACTTACTCGAATACATGGGGGCAGTACCTTTCAAATGTTCAAGCACCTGTGTTCAACTTTCTTCCGACGTCCGTTTCCATTCAAACCTTGCTGTCCTCTATGATAGCGATTGTGCAGCAGAAAATCAGCAACCCAACTATTGCACCAGACATTACAACCTTACAGCAGTTTGGCAATCTGGTTCACGGTATCAATACAAATGTCGCCACGTACAATCTACAGGTTACGACCTTCAATCAAGCAATTACAAGTTTCCGCTCCGCACTAGTCACTGTTCCAGTTGCCTTAGTCAATGTAAATCTACTCACGAGAATTAAAATGCGCTTTGACCCTGCAATTGCAATCCTATGCAATCAACTTACTGTCGCAGGAACAAACTTGAATACCTTAGAAGTAGCATACCCGGGTTTAATGACTGCTCAAGATACCGCTGCAACAAACTTTTTCTCTCAATACGGCACAAGTGTAAATAATTATTTGAGCAACATTTTCAAAACTCCTTTTCAAATTGCGAACGTGCAAAATGTCAGACCGGTTGGAAGAGGCACTCAAAGTAGATTCGGCTACGAAATCACAATCAATGGCCAACCAGTAATGTTTGACACTAACCAACCCAATAGTACGAAGGAGTGTTTAAGCGAAGGGGACAAGAGTACGATTGCTTTCAGTTTCTTTATGGCAAAACTGGATAATGATCCTAATCTGGCCGATAAGGTTGTGATTGTTGATGATCCGTTGTCAAGTTTAGACAGTCGTCGTCGCCAACGCACGATAGGCCAGCTGATAACACTATCGAAAAAAGTCAAACAGCTTGTTGTTCTTAGTCACGACGGTCGATTCCTTTATGATCTCAATAGCCGTTTGTACAAAATTACTAGGCCCAAAGGATTACAGCTCACGTTTGATAGCGCTACAGATAGTTCATTGATTGAGCCATTCAAGATTGAGAAAGCACTCCAGAACGCGTACTTCAAATCATTGGATCGCATGAAGGACTTTATTTCTACCGGCACAGATGCCGGAAAGGATGATGTAAGGGGAGAAATTAGAAAAGCTCTTGAAGCTGCAATTATGTTTAAATTTTATAATGCCCTTGGAGGAAATGTCCAAGGAATGTTCGGACAGTTAATAGAGACATTAAGCAATGAACTGACCGCTGGACGATTGGCATTTCGAGACGCAAACGGGGCCCAGGTTATTGCAGACCTTCGAGAACTGAACGGCATGTCGTGGGATGTACACCATGGGGACTCTGACCTGCTGAACTCTGTCACTCCTCCTCCGGCAACGTCAATTTCATTGGATGAATTAAAAGATTACTTACGAATGACGCTCAATCTCATTGACAACAGACTTTGAGTACCTGATGATACATCGAATTGAACTTTCATCGCAGTTCATTCTTGGCGGCATCAGCCGGGAGAATGGAAAGAGGGGATTTCCCCGTGTCCCAGGATAGCCAGTGAGGTCGGATCAGTGCAACTTCAGTCAGCTGTCCGTTCGCTGGCAATCCTGCAATACGCTTCGTGCGCGTTGGTTGGTCTTCTTTACGACATTCTTTTGACGGTTGCGAGCACCTCACGAAAGTGAGATCCGAAGCTTTCCGGCATTAGATTGGAGCCTAGAAGTTGTGACGTACAAAATCGTGTGCTTGTGCACTTACTTTGATTACCAACTGTACGTAGCGAAGGATATTGTGCTAACGAATAACAGTCCCCGGAGGGCAGTCCATCGGGGTTTTCAATCCAGGAACTGCGATGATTTGCGGATTTCCGATAGGCGTTTCTTCTTCCGGACCAACCCACAATG
>CAYUTR010000026.1:0-25813 GCA_964447465.1 uncultured Chryseobacterium sp. | reverse complement strand
TGGCGATTGATTCCTGCTGCACACAACAAAGGTTATTGCACCGAAGCTGCTAAGGCTTGCATCGAATGGGGATTCAAAGAAAAAGAGTTCACGGAAATTTTAGCGTTCGCTGTTCCGCAGAATATTCCGTCCTGGAGAGTGATGGAAAAAATCGGCATGCATCACGTGGGTGAGTTCGAACATCCGATGGTGGAAGATGGGCATGTGCTGAAGAGACACCTACTTTATTCCATTAAGCCGACGCAACTACTTTCTGAATAAGTTCAGATACTCTTCAAACACAAACACTCTGTTCCGTCGGAATCCTGTTCTTTCCTTCAGAATTTTCAGGCGCACAAAATCCTTCACGAGAGAATTCGCCGTTGGCTTTGAAACTTCGAGAGCGTCGATTATTTCGCTTACGGTGATTACAGGTTTTGAATAAAGTAATTCCAGTAACTGCATCGCAAGCGTCCTGCGCTTACCAAGAGTAGAAATCTTCTTCTTCTCAATATTCTCCCTCAGCTTCACGAGTGCATTGAATGTTTTAATTCCATGCTCCGCCGTCTCGGTAACGCCCACGAGAAAAAACTTTATCCATTGAGCCAGGTTGCTTTTGGTTCTGACACCGGATAAATTATCGTAATACAGTTGTCTGTTCCGTTCGAAAAAATCGGATAAGTACAACGCAGGCTTTTCCAGCAAACCACTGCTTACGAGATATAATGTAATAAGCAGTCTGCCCAGTCGCCCGTTACCATCGAGAAACGGGTGAATGGTTTCAAACTGGTAATGCGCTATTGCAATTCTCACCAGGTGCGGTACATGAACAGAACGATTGTGCAGAAATTTTTCCAGGTCGCCCATCAATTCCGGCACTTCGCCGTGTGGCGGAGGAACAAATACAGCATCGCGCGGAGAAGCTCCGCCAATCCAGTTCTGACTTTTGCGGAATTCCCCCGGCGTTTTGTGTTTACCTCTCACACCTTGCATCAGTATCGAATGCGTTTCTTTCAGCAAACGATTCGACAACGGAATTTTTCCCAGTCGTTTGATCGCGAAATTCAAAGCTTTGATGTAGTTCTGTACCTCTTGCCAGTCGTCACGATCTTCAGGATCAATCTGCAGTTTTCCCGACATCGCATCTTCAATCTGCGTTTGGGTTCCTTCAATTCTGCTCGATGTTGTTGCTTCCCTTGCTACATGCATTCGGATGAAAACATTCACATCAGGCAACAACATTGCATAAGAATTCAGGACCGTGATTTTCTGTGTAGCCTCATCGAGCAACGCCAGAATTTCCGGACTGCTCACCAGCCATTCACGGTTAATTTCAATCGGAATGAAGCTTTTGTACCCGATCTGGGTAACTAAGTTGCCTGATTTAAAAGCAAGAATGTCCACGATTCAAAGTTAACTATAAATATCAATAGTTAAAGTTATATGGTTTTATTTAACTATAAAATTCCATGGTTAAAGTTGCTTTACAGCGCTTTTCGGTCTGTTCACAGTACGTTCAGTTGATGTCCGGGATGAAAGATAAATCACTGCAAACCGCCTTATTATGCCTACTTTACACCCTCATTACTCACTAGAAACGCACTAACCAGAACACAGAATGAAAATTTACATTGGAAATATCCCTTACACAACTACTGAAGACGATCTTCAGAATGCATTCGGATCTTACGGAGAAGTAACATCAGCAATCATTATTAAGGACAAAATGAGCGGTCGCTCAAAAGGATTTGGTTTCGTTGAAATGTCTGACGACAATGCAGCGAAAAGCGCAATCAGCGGACTTGATGGATCTGACATGGGCGGAAGAGCTATGTCGGTGAAAGAAGCTATCCCGAAAAACTAATTTACGTCTGCCTGCGGCGCTCTACACGGCGACGCGGAGGGACGGAGAAAATTCGAAGCCCACGAGGCACGGAGCTAGAACTAGCAATCCGTTGTCTCGTGGGTTTTGATATTATATGCTAACAAGGGCAGAGATCGCTTTAGCGATCCGCCGTCTACGCGTGGGTTTAGAATACATAGTACGTCCCCGTTTCGCCGTGCCGCCGTGCATAGCGTCGCAGACAGCCACCATCTTAGGGTTTATTAACGCCTCCACCTTCAGCGAATAAGCCGTTTTGCCGTAACTTCGGTATAGTATTGGCTATCTACATTACATGAAACGCTTAGGAATTTCATCTTTTTTCGCATTATTTCTGGTCACGGCCCGGGCTGCGCAGATTCTCATCCCCATGGATGACTCGCAAACCGATCACCTGCGTGCATACGGAATCTGCTATAAAGTCCTGAATCGTGGCGGTGAAGCACAATGGCTGCTCAACTACCGTTACGGTTCATTCCTCATTCCATACACGAAAGAAGACGAACAGGAATGCAAAGTGATGAACGTTTCCTTCGAAGTGATTCCTGATGTAATGGCCAATGGAATTCTCGCTGAGATTTCTTCGCCTTCTGTAAATATGGATGCGGTGAAACTCGAGAAGCCACCGAAGATTGCAGTGTATACTCCTTCCAACAAACAACCGTGGGATGATGCAGTAACTATGGTGCTCAAGTACGCCGACATTCCTTACGACACGATTTACGATGACAAAGTAATCCAGGGAATTCTTCCGAAGTACGATTGGCTGCATTTGCATCACGAGGATTTCACGGGACAATACGGACGATTCTGGGCAGGATTCCAGAGTGCACAATGGTACCGCGATGATGTTGCATCCAATGAAGCTACTGCTGCGCGTCTCGGTTTCCGAAAAGTATCGGAACTGAAACTTGCTGTTGCAAAACGCATTCAGGAATTTGTTGCAGGCGGTGGATTTCTTTTCGCGATGTGTTCCGCAACCGATTCGTACGACATTGCGCTCTCTGCTGAAGGTGTAGACATCTGCGACAAGATGTACGATGGAGATGCGATGGATCCGAAACTGAATACGAAACTGAATTACAACAATTGTTTTGCGTTCACAGGATTTCACCTGAAGATGAATTCAACCGAATACGAATTCTCCGACATCGATACTTACGGCACACGTATTCAGCGCGGCGTTACAGAAACAAACGATTATTTTTCGCTGTTTGAATTTTCAGCGAAGTGGGATCCGATTCCAACTATGCTGTGCCAGAATCACGCGAATCTCGTGAAAGGTTTCTGGGGACAGACAACAGGATTTGACAAATCACTGATCAAACCGGGTGTACTCATCATGGGTGAGAACAAAGCCATCAACGAAGCACGTTACATTCACGGCGAATTCGGAAAAGGCATGTGGACATTCTACGGCGGTCACGATCCGGAAGACTACCAGCACCGCGTGGAAGAACCACCAACGGATCTTTCATTGTATCCCAACTCTCCGGGATATCGATTGATCCTGAATAATATTCTTTTTCCTGCTGCACGTAAGAAGCACCAGAAAACGTAATTCAATTTTTACCACATAGATTTTCTTGACTTGCTTTGTTTTCTAAGCGGATTTGTGAAAAACAAATCCGGCACATAGAACACATAGCGTGCACGCTTGTACAATATTCGTCCCTATGTGTACTATGTGGGTGTTTCGCTTTTCGCGAAACAACTTTAGCTAGCAAAATGTTTCAATTCTTTCTATAACGTAATTCAATTTTACCAGATAGATTATCTTGACGAGCTTTGTTTTCTAAGTGGATTCGTAAAAAACAAATCCAGCACATATAATACATAGTGTACTCGCTATAAATTACACGGTATGTCCCTATGTGTACTATGTGGGTGTTTCGCTTTTCGCGAAACAACTTTAGCAAACAATAAGCTTCAATTTTTTCTATGTGGTAAAAAATGCCGTGATCTAATTTTCAGCAGCCTCAACAGCCGGAGTTTCTTCCTCCACATCTTCCGCTTCAACATCAATATTGTTGTACACGAACTCAATCTTGAACAACCGGTACGCCAACACAATTCCAGCCTGCCCCGGATTATCATTGTCAACCGTGTAGCTTCCTTTGTTCACTTCGCGATCGCCGCCGTCGTAAACAACGTATTCAACCGTGAGCAAAGAATCGCTTTCTACAAATGTGAAGCTTGCATCTGGTGCCGATTCTTCATTCGTGAATCCGATGTTACATTCCGACAAGCCAGCAATAATCTGTTCCTTCATGTTGAGCTGATCTCGTCCGAAAATATTCCAGAGAATAATGAAGAGACATACTACGGTTATTCCAACAGCGGAACTATAGATCCATTTCGGAGAATGCCGCAAACGGAAATACCTGCGCGCACCAAAATACAATGCGGTGAGAATGATCGTACCAATGAGGGCGAAAATGGAGAATTTATACACCGTATCCTGGGCGCTCGGTCTGTACCGTTCGCCATCGAAATTCACTTTGAAATTCAGTTGCTCTCCGCTGTAAGGAATCAGCTGCGGGAATGTATTGTATGCTTCAAGCAACCACTGTTGACTTTCATCTCCATCTGTGATCTGCGCCATTGCTTCACACGAACGTGCGTAAAGCATATTGTCGAAATCCATGCGTATATCGGTAGAGAGTTCCGATATGATATCTTCGAGATATTCCGTTGCCGTCGATTCATCACCTTCGGAAATGTACAAGCGCGCCAATACAAACTTGAGATAATTCTTGATGCCCGGACGCGGATCGGTCTCCAGCATTTTTTCATAAACATCAATGAAATACTGGTTGCTGAATCCATCCAGCATCTGCCACGTTTCATCCCATCCAAGCAGATTCTCGGATGAGAACAATGGGTAAATAACATCTGCACGTTCCGGATTCGATGCGACAAGCGACACCATCACCAACCGGAAATGATGCACACGCATCTTGAACTCGATGGCCTTGTACCAATTCCCCGGGTTGAGCCAGAAATACCATTGATTGTTTTCAAAAAAGTATTCCGATTCGAAATGCAGCGAGTTGATGTAATTCAACGTGGCAACAGAAAGATTGTATTGCTCCTTTCCCCACGTTGTGCCAATGTGCAATTCCTCGAAGCGAGCGGCGATATTCACCTTACGCTGACTGATCGTCGTCAGTCCTTCGTACATCAGCGATCGGGCCAACGCAATATTATGCCAGCCATAACCCGGAGTTATTCCATCTGCTTTAATAATTCCATCCAACAGACTATCTGCACGTTCTGGTGTTGCGCGATTAATCTCAAGCAATCCACGCATATAAAAATATTCACGCGTGTGCTTGTCGGTGGTTCCATCCCGATCTTCTGCCTCCTTGTAAAACTGTTCGGCGAGAGAGAACTCTCCCTTCATGTACATGTAGTTGCCGTAGTTATTGCTGCTGTAATAACCCGACTCCAGCAGAATCGCGTAATAGTAATCGGCAGAATCAAGTTCGAAGTCGTACGTGAAGAGAATTACTTTGTAGTGATACGTGAAATAATACCGAGATGCCATGAACGTTGGATCGAACAATCCCTGGTTTATTTCATTGTCGCGATTTGTTTTTGCAATTGCAGAATCGAGACAATTGTACGCCATAGAATCATTTTCCGCGACTGAATTCAGCAGGAACGGAAATTTTTCTGAAGTGTACATCCTGTTGCGGTGATAGATCCACGCAAGCGTATTCCACGATTCAACGGCCGCTTCGTACTGTAGATCCCGATCTTTCACGTGAATGAGCACATCATACGCATCCTGCGCTTTTTCGATGTTCTGGTAAGATCCAGATAGCCAGTTCGCGATGTAGGAATAATCGTTCTGCACCATTTGCACGGAGACGTACGTGATAAAATCATTCGAACGTGTGCGCAGTTCTGTATCGTAATCCCGCTCGATAAGTTCGAAAGCTTTACGAAGTGGTTCAATGGCCTGTGTGAATCCTTTCACATCGTTCGCTCGATTGAAAAGATATGCGCCCATGTACATCCACCCAATGTAATACGTGCTGTCTTTGCGGATGTACTCCCGCGATTTTTCAAATGCTGCCTGGGAACTGAATGAAATATCCCTGCGGTCGAGTTCAATCAACTTACGCTGTTCATCGTCCCGCGCGTTCAACGCACCGGAACAGAAAAGAAAAAGCAGAACAGGAATTACATGCTTCATTGGTTGCTGATGCTCACACGCGACAAGCGTTCAATTTCTTTATTCACGACAAAATTCAATGCGTTCGCAGTGCCTTCACGGTTTCGGAAAATCATTCGGTGATGCAACACAACATGCGCGATCATGCGGATATCATCTTCAGTTACATAGTTACGCTGATTCACCATCGCCCATGACTTCAGGCAGCGGATGAAAATAATTCCGCCACGCGTTGAACATCCAACAGAAATGTCCGGATGCTTTCGGGTTGCTTGAGAAATATTTACAACTGCCTTCACAATTTCAGGATGTACAAACACACGCTCCGATTCTTCCTGGAGATGAATAATATCCGCATAAGAAAGAACCTGCTTCACTGTGTGCTTCACATCGTTGATCTGGAGATAGTCGTTGTAAATTCCATACTCAACGTCGGCATTCACATAACCGAAACTGATCTTCATGAAGAAACGATCGAGCTGCGCTGCCGGCAATGGATAAGTTCCCTCCGACTCAATCGGGTTTTGTGTTGCGATCGCGAAAAAGAATTTATCGAGAGGCCAGGTCTTGTCGCTCACGGAAATCTGTCCTTCCGCCATACACTCGAGCAAGGCACTCTGCACTTTCGGTGAAGCACGGTTGATCTCATCGGCAAGAAGTACGTTCGTGAAAAGCGGACCTTTCTTGAAGATGAATTCTTTTTTGTCGTCGTCGAAAATGTGCGAACCGATCAGATCCATCGGAAGAAGATCGGGCGTAAACTGAATACGACGGAACGCCACAGTTCCCGCTGCATTGAGAGGTGCTTCGTCTAATCCGCCGGAGATAGATTGTGCGAGCGTTTTCGCCAGCATGGTTTTTCCGGAACCCGGATTATCCTCGAGGAGAATATGTCCGCGCGAAAGCAAACACGAAACAACGTACTTGACTTCTGTTTCTTTTCCGCGGATGATCTTGCCGATGTTATCGGTCAATACTTTCAGCTTTTCAGTGTGGAACGGCGTTCCGGATGGATTATGATTCTCCATAAGTTGGTTTTTCTTGTTCGGTTAATGCTTCGGGTGCTCTGAAGTATCTCAATGCGCGGGCGAGATTGAACCAACGCATGAACGACTTAAAGCTATTCAATCGGCTCCCCACCTGTGCACGGAAGATGGAATTAAATTGATTGACGGTTGCACCATCACTTTCCGTTTCCGGCAATCCGGAATACTTGAGACGGAGATAAACGTTTACAAATTCAGTGAAGTCGGTTCCGTATGCAGGATCAACCCGCTCTTCTGCGTATGACAATGCCGTTTGCGCTTTGAGTTCCTGTCCACTCATGTGATAGGTGTACAATGCGGCGCGATAAACAGATTCTGCTTTGCTCTTCGTATTTCGTGCACCGGAGACACGGAAACGCAGGCGAATGAGATAAAATAACGGGAAGAAAATAATTCCGATGACCAATGCACAACCGAGTCCAAGAAGAATGTACCAGATCCCGGTGTAATCCATCTGCACTTCTTCTTTCTTCTCCTCCTCTTTATCTTTCTCTTCCTCCTTCTTCGGTGGCAATTTCTTCTGGATGTAAATCTCATCCGCGATGATCGGCCACGGGAAAGACTTCATCTGTTCTTCAATCGATTTATTGAGATCGGGTTCCGGAACTTCCTTCGCCATATCATCCCACGATACCACGAAGATGGAATCGCCCTTGTGAATCGCACCAAACGTTGTATCAATTGTTGCGTAAATAAAACGACAAAGTGTTGCGTCGACATCTTCTTCGCGTTCTCCATCGAGATGATATTCATCGTTGAAGAAAATCAGGTCCTTGAATTTGATCTTGAGTCTGCCTGATCCGGGAACAGGTTCTTCTGTTACAACACCGTCGACAATCAACCACGGCTGCGGTGGAGGAACAGGTGGTGTTCCATCCGGTTTCGGTGCTTCGCCAACTCCTCCTTCTTCTTCGCTGCTGATGGTCATGTCGAAATCAAGCCAGCCGTATTCAGGAAAGTAAACTTGTGTCCACGCGTGTGCCTGCGATGCATAGAACCAATACCAACCTTTGTTCTTATCGCTACGATCTATTGTCGCGAATCCTGTTGTGAATCGCGCAGGCACACCAATCGAACGCAACATCAACACAGATGCGCCGGCGTAGTACGTGCAATAACCTTCATGCGTTTCGAAAAGAAATTTACGCAACATACTTCCGGTCGGAATGTTCGGATCCCCGGGAGCGCCTGGATCAAGTGTATAGCGATACAATCCTGTTCCATCAGGTTTTTTCTGCAGGAAATAATCGCGGATCGCAATAACTTTTTCCACCGGCGTTTTTGCCATCGCAGTAATCTGCAACGAAAGATTACGGATAGAATCGAACAACGATCCTTCCGGCTCTGTTGTGTAATAAGCGAGATATGCCGAATCTACTGCATCGTAATTCTTCACCGTGTTCAGTTCATTAATACGTTCTTGCTGGTATTCCAGAATTGCAGGTGATGCCGCAGGATTGTAAACGAAATACGCGTTGTTCAGTTCGGAAGTGTAGGACTTCACGTGATAACCTGAACGGAAAAGATCTTTGTATCCTGTATCCACCGGAATGGTCATCACCGAGAACGGCGCAGAAGGAGCAAGCAACGCATGTTTCCATACACTTCCGCTGATGAATACATCGGCCTCAACAACTTTGCGTTTTTTATCAGCGCGAGAATTAATAATAGGCATTGAATCCGTTTTCGTGCGATACATTTCCACTTTTGACGGATCGATTCTGAATTCATCTGATTCAGGAATCAATTCATCAGGCACAAACGTTTCTGTTTTCGGATCGAACTTCGTGAGGTAGTGATACACGAAGTACAAAGGCTGCGGAGTTCCATTCGGGAAATAATTCTCAAGTCGTGCGCAGAACATAAGCACATCACTCTTGCTCTGCTTCTCTCCCATTTTCATGGAATCCTTCATCTTGTATCCGCTCTCTCCGTCCTCTCCGTCTTCACTCTTCGGATCTTTTCCGTCCTTCGGGTCTTTACCATCCTTCGGATCCTTTCCATCCTTTGGATCTTTTCCGTCCTTCGGATCTTTTCCGTCCTTAGGATCCTTTCCATCTTTAGGATCTTTACCGTCCTTAGGATCTTTCCCTCCGTCGTTTTCTTTTCCGTCACCCTCCTTTGGCTTTCCGCCACGCTCCATCAATCCATTCTTCTCGTCGTAATTTCTTCCAAGACCACCATCAGGACCATTATCTTCTTTGCCCTGCTGTGCAATACGCGCCGAATCGAGTCGTTCGTGATCTTTCATATCGTCGTCGTACGACAACTGAACACGATAGAAAACAAACAGGGCCAACCCGAGGAATAACAAAACAGAACCTGTCCACCGAACAGTTTTCTGCGCCGTCCACTCGCTTGTAGAAAGCAACTGCGGAACCATGTAAAGCATGTAAACCGCATACACAAACATCGGTGCGAGATACCAGAACCACGCGCTGATCGTCAAGTGTTCTGCCTGAAGCATAGACACGATAAACGTCATCATCAGAATACTGATCCAAGCGATTACAAATAAGCGCGAACGGGAAATCAGGAATCCTGCAAGCCAACCGATGGTGAAGAGCGTCGAGAACAACCAGTATTTCGCTTGCGCATAGAACACATCGAATTCACCGGAGAGATTTCCAACGATTGCTTTTCCAATCCACAATCCGAGCAATATGATGAGTGACAGCACTAAAAATCTTCCGCGCATCCACGCAAGCATGTACGCCACAAGAATTCCGGTACACAGCCATATGAATTGTGCAGTTGTTCCACTATCGAAACCGGTATACGAAAGATTGATCGTTTTCAATACGTACGCACTTGCGGCCATGGTAGGAAGTACCACGAACAGGATGCGTATCATCAGTTCGAAAAACGATTTTCGTATAGTCGCTACCTTACTCATTCGGCTTCATTTCCATTAACCACGCATTGCCACGTTGGCGGACTGCTGCACGGATTTTATCTTCATTCAATTTCAGTAAACGACGCAATGGAGAAATCCACCACGAACGTCGCACTTCAGTCAACGGATGTTTCTTTTGACGGAAGAAAATATTTTTTGCAGAGAATCGGATTGCAGGACCAAGCGCATTGCTCAATCCGAATACCAATACCGGAATATGCATCGGCAGTTTTCCAAAAAGATTTTCAACTTCTTCAATCGGCACTGCAGATGACAAACAGATTACTGCTGCCTTTGGAATCGCGAAAACCTCTGATGGCAATTGCTCCTTCTGCCAATGTGCTGTTGAAAGGAAAAATAAATCCTTCGACACTTCCGTTGTTCCGGTATCGAGTTGTTCTTCCTGGTCCTTCACAATGCGCACACTGTAATTGTTTTTACTCACAGCATCATACACCTGTCGCAGACTGTCTTTGTATATATTCAGCAGCTCGCGTCCGGCAAGATCATCAAAATCGGTAATGAGTTCGTTATAGAATCCTGTGCAGATGTATACGTGTGATGCATATGGATCGCGCGTCTCGGGCATGCGCACTACTAGTTCGCCACTGCGCGCATAAATCTTCCAGACAATGCGGCGGATGTCATCACCCGATTCAAAATCTTTATAGCTGAGGTATTCTCCCTGCACACGTTTCGGAATAGCGATGCGCACATCCTGTTCTTCGGTGGCGTTGGGAAATATTTCGAAATTTTCTTCTTTCAGTTTTTTCGGAATCGTGAGTAATCGATTCTGCGAATGCAACGTCACCGGAATACAGATGAGCTTCATCATATCGGTGAGCACAACCTGCACTTCTTCTACTTCATGCAATCCGCGGTGATGAAGATCGAGTTCTGCTTTTCCTGAAACTGTATTGTATGGAGAAAGCCAGTTCTTCTTGTTGCCGTCAAGCAGAATACGATCGGAGATTCTCCATTCCGGAAACACAATACGGATTTCTATGGTGCCGAGAATTGGGCGCAGTACATTTTCAATGATCGCTTCCAACGGAACAACACCCGCTTCAGGTGTGCGCTCTTCCGGCAGACGGATATTCACCTTGAGTTTGCCTTTTTTCAGTCGATAACGGAACACCGCCCATGATAATAGCAGCGTAGTTACACTGAAGGTCATTAGAATGATAGTTGCCCAGAACAATACTTTGAGCCAGTCGGAAATGCGAACCCATTCCTGTGCACTGCCCGCATTGTATTTCACGTTGTACACCAGCCACCAGTAAACCGCCGTCATTCCTAACGCGAGCAAAATAAACTGCCAACGGACGATGGTATAGACTGACCAGTAACGAATAATTGCGAGCATACTTTACTCCGGGATTCTTACATTAAATGTACGAAGAATGCCACCTGTTGGAATGCTAAAAAATGCAAGTGGCGGGTGATTTTGTTCAACTGTTTTACCGCGGCGACGCGGAAAAGGCGGTGGCGCGGAGGTCATTCTGAAGATGCAGGTGGGGCGTGAGTTCCACAAACAACAAGGAAGCCACGGGTTTCATCCCGGATTTCCTTAAATTTGATTTACAAAATCACCACAAATGGCTCTTGATTTATCCGATATCCTGAAACTTCCTGTAGCTGAACGCATCCTTGCTGTAGAAGCGATTTGGGACAGCATCCGCATTGAAAACAAGGAGTATCCGATTTCTGATAAAGAACTTGAAATGCTGGAAGAATCCTGGGTTGAGTACAAAAAAAAACCTCTTGGGGCTAAGACCTGGGATGAAGTGAAATCAGAATTACATTTGACGGGCCAAGCGTAAAATCAACAAAGCTGGCTTTGAAATTATTTTAGCCATCTCGGTTATAAAATTATTTTAGCAAACATCGGATCAGCGACATCAGCGTAATCAGCGGCCAACTGTCTTTCGGATCAGTCCATCAATCCGCTTCCCGATCAACCCCGCTGAGGTCTTCGCAACTCCCGCTTTCTGAGCATGTTTCTTCCATCCCGACAGCGCATCCTTCACCTCTTCTATCAGAACCTTTGCCTTCTTCAGGCGGAATGCACCCGCAAGTTCTATCAGCTTTTCCGTTCCCGGATTCTGACTCTCGCCCGCCACGAGCGTGCTGTGATAACCATGGGATGAAGTCGAAAACGTAAGGTCATACGCCGGGGCCAGTTTCCATTTCCCCTTCCCATCCATCAGGAAAGAAAAGTTCTTGCTGTGATCGTCGCGGTTATGTGCAAAGACGTTGAATGCTGCGAGACGAAATATTTTTTCAACTGCTTGCGCACCTTCCAACCGGAAACCACAATCCATGATGTGGCCGTAATCGAGAGAACTCAATCGGAAATCGTCGTGCATCAATCCCGCTGCGGAATGCATGTGCAGTTTCCCCTCTTTCGTTTTGTCGAAACGTTTCGTTCCGAAATATGTTTTACCGGATTTCCCTTTAAACAATCTGCACTTGCTCATCTCAATTCCCGCGGCCATGGCCATTATATGATACGCCAATTCAATGTTAGCCGTATCAACGCGATCAACTGCCGAAGGAAATTTGATCATCCAGTGTTCGTATCCCGTCGGTAATTGTTCTGCACCATGAATCAGGTGATCTTTTTTCGGATGATAACCCACCAGAATTTTTGGTCGCGCTCCACCGGATGAACCACCGAGACGAAACAGTTCTTCGATCACATCACTGCTCTGCCCATCAAGCACTTTGTTCATTTCGCGCGCTACCGAATCGAGTTCCAGTTTTATTTCTTCATCCTGTACATGCTCAAAAACCGGACGATACTCCAGGGCGCCCATTCCTCCTGTACCAACAAACGAAAGTCGTTGCAGAGATGTAATATCTTCAATGAGCATTCCGCGTGATGTCAATGTGCGGTCAAGCAGCAATCGTCCCCAACCATCGGGCAGCGAATCTGCGAACACACCATGCAGGCCATCAAATGGCCGTGAAGGTCCTTCGTAAATCTCACGCGATAATTTTAGTTTGAACGGAGATATTTCAAGTTGCTGTTCAGCAAATGCAGCAGCGAAACGGAAATAGTTTTTTCTTCCGTCGGCGACAATCTCACCTACTTCGGTTTCTTTTCCCTCGAGCGAAATAGACACATGTAATTTCTTTATCGCTTCCATGCTCATTCTCCGTCAAAAAGTTTCTTGATACGTTCCGGATCGTCGCGCAACTCCAGCACCGGATTAAAATCTTCCAAGCGGTTAAATACATTCGCAATTTTCAACAACGACTCAAACGAAATTTCTCCGCCGCTTTCAAAACGCTTTACACTTCCAAAAGAAACACCCGATCGCTGTGCTAGCTGCGTCTGCGACATCTTCACCTGCTTTCGCAAAGCCCTGACCTTTTGGGCCATGGAAAGCATAATATCGAGGGGTTGGATGGATATTCCGAAACGATTCATGTAGTTAATATATTATACAAATATAGCTATAAATACCATATTTAACTAATATATTATCCAATGATTCCAAACACAGTAGCGGGAAGCGGACTCGAACTCTTGTTCTTCCCTATTAGAAACTCTTCTCATTTTCTATTCCGCATTCTTCGGAACCAACGCTTCCATCGCCTTCCACAAATTATCCTGTGGCACCGGAGCTTCTATCATCACCGGTTCATTCTTCACGGGATGAATAAATTCCAAGCGTCTTGCGTGCAGACAAATTGATCCGTCGGGGTTCGAACGCTTCGCTCCGTATTTAAGATCGCCTTTGATGATGGTCTTCATGGTCGATAGCTGCACACGTATCTGGTGGTGACGACCCGTCAGCGGATTTACTTCCAACAGATGATAACGATCGGATGATGCGATGAGTTTATAATCAAGTTCGCAGATGAGTGAACCTGGTTTCTCAACCGGCGATGCATACGACTTGTTCTGCTTTTCATTCTTCGCGAGCCAGTGAATGAGTTTGCCTTCGGGCTTTTCTGGTTTCTGTTCTACGATGGCCCAATAGATTTTCTTCGTTGCTCGTTCGCGAAACAATTGGTTCATGCGTTCGAGGCCCTTGCTTGTTTTTGCAAAGAGCACTACTCCACTCACAGGTCGATCGAGACGATGTACAACGCCCACGAATACTTCTCCGGGTTTGCTGTACTTTTCTTTCAGAAATTCTTTGAGGTAATGTCCGATTGGAGCGTCGCCCGTTTTATCGGCCTGCACTATTTCTCCTGAACGCTTGTTGAGGGCGATCAAGTGATTGTCCTCGTAAATAATTCGTGATTGGTCTATTGCTGTACTCATGATGACCGCGGAGTTTTTGCCGCTGATTACGCTGATAACGCTGATGTGTTGGTTGCTAAAATAATTTTATGCCCGTTGCTCGTAAAAGAATTTCAAAGCCAGCTTTGGTGATTCTGTTGGTGCTATCCGGGAAAGTCCTGCCCCAAGTGTGCGATGAATCTCCATGCAAAAACCAATTATCTCATACGTCTCTTTAGACATTGGATATTCCGCTCCTCCATATGGTGGTGTTGGTTCAGCAACCATCCATTCGCTCACCACGTATTCTTGCTCTTGATAATTCATTTTCAAACCTAGCACTTCAAATTATTTTTTTTTCTTTATCATGAATCAGCTACCTCGGTAGCAAATTCATTGTGCAAATTTAGTACGTCAAAATTATTTTTTCTTTTCATTAATCTGCGACATCGGCGCAATCAGCGGCAAAAATAACGTCGGTTACTAGCGAATCAGCTACCTGGGTAGCAAAATTATTTTTTCAACCACAGCACGTCAAAATTATTTTTTTCTTTTAATCTGCGACATCAGCGTAATCAGCGGCAAAAATAACGTCGGTTCCTAGCGAATCAGCTACCTGGGTAGCAAAATTATTTTTTCAACCACAGCACGTCAAAATTATTTTTTTCTTTTAATCTGCGACATCAGCGGCAAAAATAACCGCGGTCTACTTCTTGTTAATCTTAAACTCAGTGCGGCGGTTCTTCGCGTGCTCATCTTCCGTACAATCTGCACCGTCCTTGCACTTGTTCAGCAGTTTCGTTTCTCCATAACCAACTGCTTTCAGACGCTTCTTATCAATGCCACGCTTCACGAGATAATCCACAACGTTCTGCGCGCGCTTAAGAGAAAGCTTCTTGTTGTAATCGTCAGTAGCGCGACTATCCGTATGCGAAGAAATCTCAATCGTAATGTTCGGATCGAGCTGCATTACTTTGAGCACTTTCGCGAGAGTGACTTCTGCTCCGGGAAGAATATCCGCTGAACCGTAATCGTAGTAAATGTTCTCGATGATGAGAAGACTGTCCTGGTTCTGCTTCGCTTTCATCTGCAATACACGCAACCATGGATCATCAACGTACACATAACCGATTGTTGCTTTGTCTGCAGGAAGAATACGGAACTCATATTTTCCGCCTCGGCCCATGCGCAGGACTTTCACAATTTTTCCGTCGGTATCGCGAACGTATAATTTGCCAAGAGCAGCCAGACTTGGATCAGCTACATTATCTACACTCATGATGTAAGCCTGATCAGAAGCTACGTTCTGGAAATTGAAATACCCGCGCTCATCGGTAGTGGTGGTTGCAATCACTTCACCCTTTTCATTGAGCATGCTCACTTTCGTATTCGCAAGAACAGTGTGTGCAGAATCGGCGCCTGTCAATACACCGCGAAGATCCATGCGAAGCTCCGGCTCTGTAACCGTCATAAGTGAAATCGTATTCACATCTGTAGGCAGAATGCGGAACTGGAATTTTCCGTTGGCATCCGGCGTAGTGGTCATTACATTTTTTCCGCTCTTGTTGGTAATGGAAACCGTAGAGTTCGGTGCCAGCTTCGGAGTTTGTCCTTCAGCAACGGCAACAATGTAAGTCATATCAGGCGGCACATGCGTAAATGCAAATGCTCCGAATTCATTCGTAGTAGTACGCTGAACCACATTTCCTTTGTCGTCTTTGAGATCAACAGGCGTATTTGCAATTGCGGTTGGCGGATTTCCATCGGAGATCAGGTTTCCAGCAATCGTGAGATATTCATCGTCCGACAGAAGCTGCGGTGGTCCATTCGGATCGGCAGGTAGATTCTGGAAAGTAAACTTCCCTCCTACTTCGTCGAGAACTGTTACACGAATAAGCTTGTTCTGCTCGTCCTCCATGTAATACTTTGTGCGCACGAGTGCAGGATCTTCTTCCGGCAGACGTACAATGTAATTCTGATCGGAAGGCAGATTGTTGAATGCGAAATTTCCGTTCGCATCAGTAGTCGTTGACTTTACGACCTTACCGTCTTTCGTGAGCAACTCAATTTTTGTATTCGGCAGAACTTCAGTTGCATTCTTACTCATCAGAAGTGTTCCGCGGATGTTTACAAACTTGCTCGTTACTTTGAAAGAATACACATCGTCTGAACCTTTTCCACCGGCACGATCGGAAGTAAAATATCCGCGGCTGTAATCTTCGTTGAAGACAATTCCGAAATCATCAGTCGATCCGTTCATCGGCGCACCCTGGTTTGCCGCTTCCGACCACCCGCCGTTATCAGGTCCCGATGAGAAAATATCGAGTCCGCCAATTCCACCGTGACCATCAGAACTGAAGTACAACATCCCGTCTTTACGCGAGTAAGGAAAAACTTCGTTGCCTGGTGAATTCACCACTGCACCAAGATTCTGTGGCTTCGACCATCCTGTTCCTTCTTTCTTACACATCCAGATGTCGTTTCCACCTAGTGTTCCAGGCATGTCGGAAGAGAAATACAAAGTAGTTCCATCAGCAGACAACGCAGGATGTGCACAGGAATAATCATCAGAGTTGTATTGGAATGCCTCAACGTTACCCCACGATTTACCTTTCTTCTCCGCGAAATAAATCTGCGGACGGTTAACGAATCCTTTCAATCGCAATCTGACCTGATGACTCACGCGATTGAACGCCATCATTTTTCCATCAGCAGTTACGCTCACAGGCCCATTGTGAAATTCCTTGTTGATCGACTTTGACAGTTTTTTCACTTTGCCAAACGTAACAGAATCGTCCTGCTCACCTTTCTTGTCGGTATAGTAGATTGAATAAAATGCCCGACCGGTTCCGGCATTTTCTCCATTGAGTACATCCTTCTCTCCACGATCGGAAACGAACAGCAATCCATTACCAAAGAATACCGGTGAAATATCCGACTGCTCGGAATTCAGTCCACCAACATTGTGAATCGCATACATTGGAGTTTGGGTCAACCACAGCTGAATATTGTCTAATGCTTCTACCTGTTCTTTCGCGAGTGCGTTATCGGGTTCAAGTCCCATGAATTTATTCAGCTCAGCGCGTGCTTCCGTAATCTTACCGTTATTCTTAAGCACCATTCCGTAATAAAAATGTACGAGTGGATTACAATTCGGATTTGCGGCAACTGTTTTGCCATACCACTCTTCTGCCTTCACATAGTTTTTTGTGATGCGGTACGCATTGGCCAGATTTTCCATCGCTTTCGGATCGCTGCTTCTACGCAATCCTCTTTCATAAGCAGGAATCGCTCGCGCATAATCGCCTGCGTAGAAATAACGATCGCCGCGTTTGATCTGCCCAGTGAGCGGTGAAGCAACAGCGGCGAGTAGGAGAATAAACAGTATTCGTTTTATAAATCGCATAAACTAATTTTCAGGGAGACGTTTCAGCATTAGGGCATTCAGCATTGAGGCAGATCAGAAAAAGCGTGGTGACATGACTTCCGATTGGAAAAGGTTGAGGTCGAAGCCCAGCATAATTTCATGCGTTCCTCCGTGGTATCCGGCCATTCTTCCAAACGCTGCATCGTAAGAGTATCCAACTTTCCATTTATCACTGATGCTGTATTGTGCCATTACAATTACACTGCTTTCGCTGCGGACAGATACACCAAACCAGATTACTTCTTTGTAACGGAAATTCAGATTCAGATCTACACTTGTAAGTCCCGGACCTAATACCTGTCGCACCATAAGTGAAGGACTGAACGTGAAATTGTCTCCTAATGCGAATGCTCGTCCGATTGTAAAGAAACTGTGGCGACGAAGTGTAGCTGTTGTGATCGTATCAGAAATGTAATGTCCGTATTGCGCCCGATTCAGATGCGTAACAGAAACACCAACAAAGAAATTTTTGTTGTTGAAGAACATTCCGAATTTAAAATCAGGCAGCATGTGCGACTCATCAGCAATCTGGTCATAAGGATCAGTCTGATCGCGGTAATCAATCTCACTCCAGTTGATGCGGTAACTTAGGATTCCGGCACCTAAACCGAATGCGAGTTTACCTTTTCCAAGCGGAAGACGATACGCGTAATTGATGTACGTGGCAATACTCGTTTTCGGTCCGATCTGATCGCGGATGATCTCACCACCCAATCCAACTTTGCCTTTGCGCAGTGGTGTGTTGATGGAAAGTACCTGCGTGTTCGGTGCGCCCGGGAATGAAACCCATTGCTGACGATACACTAAGGCACCATTCATCATTCCGCGACTTCCCGCATACGCAGGATTTACCGAGAGCGGATTGAACATATACTGACTGTATTGCGGATCCTGTTGCGCGTATAGCGAACATCCCATCAAAATAAACAGTGCTAGAAATGCGACCCGAATAATCGGCATATCGGCACATTGGCACATTGGCACATTGTTTCTTTTTCTCATAGCGTTAATGGGTTAATTCCACCCACCCTTTCATTATTGCTGTTCCTTCTTTGATAATCCAGTAATAAGTTCCGTCTGGTAGTTCACCGCCATCTTGTGTGCGACCATCCCAAACCACATTAACGTTGTCGTAATCTGTACCGGTCCAGACCAGTTCTCCCCAGCGATTAAAAATTTCAACTGTGTTTGGCTGGTGCAGTTCCATGTAATCGATAATCCACAAATCATTTTCTCCGTCACCGTTTGGTGTGAGTCCATGATATATATGAATATCACAGATATCTGTTCCGTCAAAAACCGTGAACGTGTGTGTCTGTTGCAATCCACCTGCATCAACAATTGTAACCGTGTATGTGCCCGGCGCAAGACTGTCGTTCGTTGCTAATGAATCAGTCGGTCCTGAACTCCAGATGTACGTGTATGGTGCGGATCCACCAGTAACCGACATTGTAGCTGTTCCGTTATCCGCTCCCAAACAAGTTGAGTTGTAATACACGAGTGTACTGTTCAACGACAATGTTCCGTTGGGAGATGGCTGCTGAAAACCCTGCGTGAGAATAATAGGTCCATTCGCAACTGTTGGAACAATACATTCGCCTACCGAAGAAGAAATGGTAAGATTTCCATTCGTGGAATAATTTCCCGACGAACCGATGAGTACCGGAGAAAGTGATCCGACCGCTTGTGCGTGCGAAATCACCGCAGCGAAAATCGCGCAGGCAGTAAAAATTATTTTGTGAGTCATCCTCTTCATGTTCATTTCAGATTAACGTGGTTGGGATGGATTTTTTTGTCCTTCTGCAGGAGCTGGCGCAACATTACCTTGTAGCTGTACCGGTGCCGGTGCAACCTGTGGAGGTGTCGGCTTTCCGCCTGTGTCTGGTTTTCCTCCGGTTGCATCAGGCGCCTCTTTTGTTGGAGGCGGATTAATGCCTTCGCTATCCGGAAGTCCGTACAACTGTGGATGCAGGTATTTTCCTTTGTCTTCAGGTGCCTTTTCTTCCTCTACAATAACCGGGTTCTCCTGCGCGAACTTATCATTACGAACCCCAGTCACCTGCCAGCTCACTTTCACTCCGGGTTTGTCGGTCTTGATTACGAACTGATTGTTCTGAACTTCTTCCGCAACAATCGCCTGCGCAAAAGTTCCGATTACGGTCAACTGGTATTTGAAGTCTACGTTTTCCGCTTCGAAATAAGAAGGAAGCTGAACGATTGCTGTGCCTGTTGAGTCGGTCACAATATTTCCGTTGTAGACGTTCATCATGTCAGGACTCTCCACAAAACTGTGAACGAGATATTTGTTTTCAGGATCCTGCGGGTGATCGATGCGGAACGTTCCTGAACCTTTCGAAAGCACACCGGTTACGTTTACATTTCCATTGAAATATCCGCCATAATTGGTTGTAGCGCCTGTTGCGTAACCATACACGCCATAACGTGTTCCCGAACTTCCGGTTCCGTTGGCGTAACAGTAAGCCCCGTAAATTGTGCTGGTGTAAGAGGGTGCGTATGCTTCAAGGTAAGCGCCCATATACCCGCCTTCTGTACGAAGACCGTACCCTGTGCCGGTTGAAGGATTTGCAAAAGAGAAAAGTCCGTATCCGCCTGCCGTGTAGTTGCGGAAATAACCGCAATACGAACCGCCCAGATTTTCTTCAACGTACATACGCACAACAATCGGAGAAGACGTACCTACCGCAAACGTTCCGTAGTTGTTAACCAGGAATCTATAAGCACCATTCGTTTCATCATACAGGGCGAAGCAATTCGCTCCCGTAGATGCGCCGGTGCCCGTTGAACCTATCAGATCATAATTATGCGTCGTACTCTTGAATCGTAACGTTGATCCTGCGCTTCCTGAACTCGTTGATTCAAAAACTACAGCTGAGCTTGACCACTCTACACCTTTCACGTGAAGAATTCCCGTTGGTGAAGTAACATTCGATCCTACTCCAACCCAACCATTATTGGCCACAACCACGCGTACAATTCCACCGGTGGTAAGACGGATATTCCCTCCGCTACGGTTATTAAAAAATGTCATTGCTGCCGGGCTCGTTGACATAATATCACTGATCTGTATCCCGGCAACACTTCCTTCTTCGTTATCGAACCGTATCATTTCACCCGACACCGCTCCCGGATCATCGTTTTCAATGATAATCCCGGTGTACGAATTGATATCTTCTTTGATGTGAATTTTTTCTGAAGGAGAGGTGGTTCCTAATCCGAGATAACCCGAGGTGGCAAGTGTCATGTGCAACGTGTTTGCTGTTGCAAAATAAATCGGGTTAGAGTTCGTTGTCTGCAACAGCATTGCACCTGCCGAAGATCCTGTATGTAACATTGAAAGGTTAGCAAGACTAATCGCGCCTCCCGCTGTTGTACCACTGAAACCGGTTCCGTAGTGAACCATTTCAAAAAAGTCGGAAGTGTTTGTCGCTCCACGCGCGGTAATTGCAGCAGCACTGCCCGTGTTGGCGTTCTCCATCATGATACGACCGATGGAAGCAGAAGTACTGCTATAGACATGCAGTCGTTCTGTTGGTGCGGCAGTATTCATACCAATGTATCCATTGGTGCTTTTCGCATACAGTGCATATGAAAAAGAGCCGACCAATGTAAACCAGTCGTTCGACGCGTTAACACCATTTGTTGCTCTAAGAAATCCCGATCTGCTATAACCAATCTGCGAAGTCGCCGTAGCATTGGTTGCGTTGATGTATAAACTTCCATAGTTCGCGTCTCCTCCATCAATATAACTGATGATTTGTTGCGATGAACTAACGTGAAGCGGATAACCTGGAAAAGCGGTTCCGATACCAACACGCGTATTCGAAACGTCATTGTAAATCGTGCTTGTTGCAAGCCAAGTTGATCCATTGTTATACATCGTCTGTCCATAAATTCCGCTAACAAGTGGACCTGTTGCACCCGTCGCTCCTGTTGCGCCACTCGGACCTGATGGGCCTTGTGGACCTGCAGGACCAACAGAACCTGTCAAGCCAGTGGGACCTTGTGCTCCTACAGATCCGGTTGCGCCTGTTGCACCAACAGCACCTGATGGTCCGGTGTTTCCTGTTGGACCAGTTGCACCTGCAGAACCTGTTAATCCAGTTGGACCAGCCGAACCTGTTAAACCGGTTGGACCAGTTGCGCCGTTAGTTCCATTCGATCCCGAAGGACCAGTTAATCCTGTTGGACCAGTTGGACCTTGCGCACCAGCTGGACCGGGAGCACCATTGAGGTTAACTGCCCACGAACTATAAGTTCCGGTTCCAACACAGCCAGCGCCAAGAATAACAGTGATAGACCCTGTTGCGCTTGTGTAACTCGAAACTGTTCCGATCATTAACAGACTTGCCGAATTCGCGATGATGATTGATTGCCCTGCGCTATAGGCAAGTCCTGTCTGTATGTTGAAGGTGATCGTCCCGGAACAGGCAATGGTCAAACTATTTGTAGATGATGCCGCGTATCGATCGCCAACCGGACCTGTAGATCCTGTAGCACCATTTGCTCCTGACGGACCTGTTGGACCCGTTGCACCGGCTGTACCTGTACTTCCTGTATTTCCTGTAGGACCAGTTACACCAATCGAACCTGTAGCTCCGGTTGCACCAACTGAACCAGCTGAACCGGTAGTTCCTGTCGGACCGGTTGCACCAATTGAACCGGCATTACCTGTTGGTCCGGTTGCTCCAACAGATCCTGCAGTTCCGGTTGGACCTGCAGAGCCGGTTGGACCTGCAACACCCGTAGATCCTGTTGGTCCCGTTGGACCTGCTGCACCAATATTTCCCGGAGTTCCTGTTGCACCTGTTGGACCTTGTGATCCTGTGGCACCTGTTGGACCTACCGCACCAACAGAACCCGCTGGACCTTGTGGTCCGGTAAAATCGGAAGTGATGAACGTGCCTGAACTACCGTACTGAATTGTAAAAGTTCCGTTTCCATTGTCAATGATAGTTGTGATGCCATCACCGGTTGGACCTGTTGCACCGGTTACACCTTGTGAACCTGTTGGTCCTGCAGGTCCCGCCGGTCCTGTTGGTCCATACAGATTTCCTGTTACCAATGTTCCGCTCGCACCGTACGTGATTGTCAGCGTACCATCACCGTTATCAATGATGCTCACGATTCCATCACCTTGCGGTCCAGACGGTCCGGCAGGTCCTAAAAGAGAACCGGTGGTTGTAGACATCGTATTGTAATAAATCGAAACAGTTCCGTTTGCATTGCTCACGATACTATCGATGCCGGGACCTTGTGCACCTGTTGGACCAACTGTACCCTGAACTCCTTGCGGACCTAACGGACCAGTTGCACCAATTACTCCTGTGTCTCCTTTGCAATCGAGTGCGTTCCACACCAAATCTCCATTCGCATCTTCATTCGGATCATTCACTGCATCGCCATCAAGATCCCAGCAGTTTACTCCAGGTAATCCCTGCGGACCATTGGCGGATTGCTTCGCGTATAATGCATACGGCACAGACCACAACTGTGTGTAGCCCATGTCAACTAATCCGCTTCCATTTGCATCAACGTAAATCTTCAGGTACAATGGACTCGATGCCCAGTTGATGGAAGAGAACTGACTCGTTGGATTTTGACCCTGTCCGATTACGAGGTTGAACAAACCAAACGCATTTGTTGTTGTAGAATGATCTTCCTGATAAATTACCGCCAGCGAAGAATTCAGAATCTGAACCTGAACCGCGCAAGCCGTGTTCGGCATTTCAGAACCCGTTGCATCACGCGCCACCGCCTGGTAATTGATTCCCTCCGGCGCTTGTGAGAATAAGCTCACAGCCGAGAGTAATGCAATTGCTGAGAATAAAACTTTTTTCATGCAGTTTGTTTTAATATCGTTTTATCGCGAGGTTATGCTTGAATTAATATTGCCCTATGATGGCCCAATTCGATCCATCTGAAATAACTGTTACGCATCTGCGTTGGCCAGCAACAGCGCCGGGCGTATAGCTCACTGCACCATCAATAAGTCCGCTTGCAGGCTGGATGGTAAACGTTGCTCCGTTTAGAGACCCTTTCACAAATACGATACGTCCCTTACATGTAAAAGCCGCAGGTAAAGTCAGAATTCCGGCGCTTCCAATGAACACGACTGAAGCATCCGACTGCAGTGTCGTAGTGGTTGATGCAAGTGCCTGCTGAAAAACAGAAAGTGCAAATGAACCGGAGACATCAAGTGTACTTGTCGGCGCTGCAGCAGTTGTACCAATTCCTGTTTTTCCGTCATCACGCGTTGCGAACTGGACTGCACCTGTGTTATTTTCCGCTTTAATGCTGTACGTTCCGGTAGTACTCGAACCACCGGTTACGTGTACTCTTGAAGTTGGATTATTCATTGACCCGAAAGCAGTGTTCGCACCCCAGAACATAAACTTCGGAGTTCCAGCTGTATGATCGATCCACAGATAGTTCCCTGCTGTATTGTTGTCAATATCACCAATGGTGGTCTGATCATTTCCCACCTCCAGTGCCAGATGTCCAACATTGTTGTATACCAAAAAGGCATACAATGGTTGCGAGGGTGAATTGACTCCCACACCAGTATTACTGATCCACAGCGGAACGGTCGCACCATCACGAAATTTTATTCCACCACCTTCCAGGTTGGTAAAATTAGCTACAGATGCATTATCAAATCCTAATGTAAATCCGTCGCCTGCACCAGAGCCACTGTTCGTGTTTGTCATCTGCATCTGAGTAACTCCCGTAGCGTGCATATGCAATAAGCTCTGCGGAGTAGAAATTCCGATGCCCAGTAAATTTTTTACGTAAACATTCCCGCCTTCAAACCATGCAGCGTAATTCGTTCCGGTTCCACTTGCATCTCCATAAACTCCGTACTTAGTTCCTCCGTTTCCGGTGGCAGAACCGTAAACTCCATAACCGGTTTGTCCTGCTGCCTGAATACTGGCCCCACCATAAACACCATAACGTGTTCCGCTTCCTAAGCCATAACCAACACCCCACACACCGTAAACAGTTCCGGAACCCGAAGCATTATTTGCGGTTCCATACAATCCAAAAGAATTTCCGGTTCCGGTTCCGGTAATGCCCCCATATACGGAATGGTTGTTACCTGTACCGGAAGAGCTTATTGTAGAGTAGATCGATGATGAGTTGCCGACACCGGTTGACCAATCAACTGCTAAACGGTATGATGAATTTGCTGTTGCTCCGATTCCCGTATAGAACCCATCATGATTCAACACTGATGTTGGTGTCCACGTTGTTCCGTTGTGATACAATGTTTGTCCGAGCGTTCCTACGACTGCGAAACCTCCTGTTGGCCCGGATGCACCTGTCGGCCCCGTTGGTCCCTGGATTCCTTGTAATCCAGTTGGACCTGTCGCGCCATTAGAACCATTAGCTCCGGACGGACCGGCAACACCTTGAATGCCCTGCAAACCAGTTGGACCTGTCGGACCCGCGTTTCCAGACGGTCCTGTTGAACCATTCGTTCCCGATGGTCCTGCAACACCTTGAATTCCTTGCAAACCAGTTGGACCGGTTGGTCCTGTATTTCCTGTTGGTCCTGTAGATCCGTTTGTACCTGATGGTCCTGCTACACCCTGAATTCCCTGCTGACCAGTTGCACCGGTTACACCGTTGGTTCCGTTTGTTCCGGAAGGACCCGTTACACCCTGCACACCTTGTACGCCTTGTGTACCCTGCACACCTTGTGATCCTTGCGGACCAGTTGGACCAATTGCACCGGAATCGCCCTGACAATCATTTGCATCGTAAATCAAATCTCCGTTACGATCTTCAGTCAGATCATTCACTCCGTTTCCGTTGATGTCCCAACAATTTATTCCGGATAAACCTTGAGGACCATTCGCTGATTCTTTTGCATACAATGCATACGGCACCGACCACAATTGGGTGTAACCCATGTTTACAAAACCACTGTTGTTTGCATCAATTGAAATCTTCAGGTAAAACGGACCACTTGCCCAATTGATGTTCGCAAATGTTGAAGTCGGATTTTGTCCTTGTCCTACAACGAGATTAAACAATCCGAATGCGTTTGTAGTGTCTGTGTGATCTTCCTGATAAATAACCGTCAGTGAAGCATTCAGAATCTGCACCTGCACATCAACCGGAGTGTTCGGCATCTCCGCT